>JAEZIT010000050.1 GCA_023436495.1 Acidobacteriota bacterium | reverse complement strand
ATTCCGAAAGACGGCCGCTCGCCGATAGATACGCCGTTTCCGCCATAACCGGCTCCGCGAAGATCGACGCGCGTAAGTCTCTTCTCTTGCGGTTTTTTGGTCACCAGGTTCACTAGTCCGCCCGGCGCATTCGTCTGCCCGTAAACAAGGCTGGCCGGCCCGCGCAGTACTACCACCTCTTCAACGCCGAACATACTCGCGCCGAAACCGCCGCTTCCGACGTTTATCCCGCTGAACCCGTCCAAACGCGTGTCGTCCGGCCCCATCCTGTATCCTCGCGAATAATAGTGGTAGCTTCCGTTGCGATAACTGTTCTGTGTGGTACCCGGCACGAAATTCAGGACGTCCGCAACCTGTCTAAAGTTCTGCTCGCGAATCCGCTCCGAACCTATGACGGAAACGCTTCGCGGTGTTTCGTGAAGCGACGCCGGCATCTTCAAGGTCGATTCCAAAGCGGCTTCCGCGCTATCCAGCACGATCGTTACTACTTCGCTGACTGTGCCCGCGGCCAACGTCATGTCCGACGCGCCTGTCGTAGCCGTCAGCTCTACCTCCCGTTCCGAAACGGCAAAACCTTCTTTGGAAACGACGACTTTGTACCTCCCATACGGTAATTCACCGAAAGAAAACTCGCCGTTGTCGTCGGACTTTATCTCGCGTATCACGCGTTCGCCGTCACTGAGCGACAGAACCGCTCCCGGAATGATCGCCCGGTTCTCGTCCGTAACGATGCCCTGAAGCACACTCGTCCGCGTCTGTCCGGAACCGGCGATCGAAAAAAGAAGAATTAACAGGATAATTAAAGTAGTCAGTTTATATGGATTCATCGAGTTGACGCTGACTCTGGACAACATATTAAAAACTCCAGTTTGGAAAATGATCGGCTGTTTGGTGGTTTTGATCTCCGCCTCGGGCCTCAGTATTTCGGGATTAAAATGCCTTATTGAAATCGATTTTCAATTTCAGTACAAACATATTAATTCCGGATCCTGTCGGTTGTCAATTTCTTCGGTTAAAAATCTTTCTCTATAAAAATAAGCCGTCGGAGCCAAGGCCCCGACGGCTTATTTTGCTGAATTCCTAGTGTCTCCTATCTTCCCGTAAACTGCGGCGGGCGCTTTTCAAAAAACGCTTTTACCCCTTCTTTGAAATCGTCACCTTTGCCCGATTCGAGCTGTAATTCGGCCTCAAGGTCCAACTGCTCGGAGAGCGTGTTTGAATATGAAGCGTTTAACATTTGCTTGATTCGGCCGATCGATGCCGTCGGCCCCGCGGCCAATTTCCCTGCCATCTGCAGAGCTTCCGTCATCAAAGTATCGGCGGGGACGACCCGGTTTATCATTCCGAAATGTGCCGCCCGCTCGGCCGTAACGCTTTCTCCGGTCATAAACAATTCCGCGGCGAGTTTTTCACCTACCGCCCGCGGGAGAAAGAACGATCCGCCGCAATCCGGCGACAACCCTATGCGGACGAATGCCTCATTAAAGGTCGTATCCTCTGCTGCGATAACGATGTCGCAAGCAAGCGCAAAGTTTGTTCCGGCCCCCGCGCAAACTCCGTTTACCGCCGCTACGAACGGAATCGGAGTTTCCCGTATAAGGCGTATCACGTTATGCAGCGACTTCAAAGGCGTATCCAAAAACGCCTCGATCCGCCCTTCCTTTTCGCCGATCGCCTGCATTTCGCGAAGGTCCCCGCCGGAACAAAACGCCCGGCCCGAGCCCGTGAGCACGATTGCCCGTACGCCCCCGTCGATCGCGTGACGTATCGCGGCCGTAAGGTCTTCCGTCAGCTGCGAAGATAGTGCATTCATTGCCTCCGGCCGGTTGAAACGGATAACTGCGACGTTATCCGCAGATTCGTAATTTATGGTTTCGAACATAAATAAAGCGGCTGTGGCGATCTTTCAGCCGTTAGCCGCACTCTTGGTCTTTTTCCATCCGGCCGGCGCGTGTCATACGAATCGAGCGCGCGACCTCTTTGCTTCATGACATTCCCTGCACAGCACCGACCGGCCTGTTTTAGGCTGAAACGGGACCTGATCGTGCTTGCCGCAATTGTCGCAAACGATCTCGAAGCGTTTCGGCGCCTCTTCGTTCGCAGCAGCCTTTTTCGAACGGCATTTCGCACAGCGCTGTGGCTGCATCATATTGCGCTGGTAGAAAGTTTCCTGCTCCTTCTCCGTGAAGATGAAGATCTCTTTGCATTGAACACATGGGATCTCGATATCCGGCATGACGTGCGCTCCTTTTATGTAGTTGTGTGAAGAGTTGTGGGATTGAGTGTAGCACAACTCATTCGCAATTAATCAAACTCGGTCTTCTGCCAGCGTTTGCACGTGCATCCGAACGGTTTCACCCAGCGTTTCGAGGTTATAACCGCCCTCCAGACACGACACGACTCGCCCGCCGCAAATGTCTTCTGCCCAGTCCATTACGGACCGCGTCATCGATGCAAAATCGGGATCTTCCAGCCGAAGCTGCCCGAGCGGATCATGAAGATGGCCATCAAAACCTGCCGAGATCATTACCAGGTCGGGCTTGAAATTCGAAGCAATATCTTCGAGCGCGCCTTCGAACACGCGCTTCTGCTCTTCCGCTGACGTATTTGCTTTCAACGGGACGTTCAGTGTCGTGCCCAATCCGCGTCCGAATCCCGTCTCGCCTCGCGTTCCGGTTCCCGGATACCAGGGGTACTGGTGCATCGAGAAAAAATGCACGGTTGGATCGTCATAAAATATACCTTGTGTGCCGTTGCCGTGATGCACGTCCCAATCGAGGATCGCGACGCGCTCGACGTCCTTATATCTATTCTGAGCATAGCGTGCTGCGACCGCCACGTTGTTGAACAGGCAGAAACCCATTGCCTTTTCCGCGGTTGAATGGTGTCCCGGCGGCCTCGCAGCGACAAACGCATTCTGCACCTCGCCGCTCATCACGGCGTCAACCGCGGCACAGGCGCCCCCCGCGGCATACATCGAAGCGTCAAATGACCGCATCGATATTGTGGTATCCATATCCAACCGGTCCAGGCCCTCCTCAAACGCCTTCTCGACGCGCTTGAAATGCTGTGGCGTATGCGCCGCCTGGATCATCCCCTTCGTAGCGGCCTCGGGAGTGATCTCCTTTAGGCTTTTCCACAACGCTTCATCTCCGCGCAGCGAGTTCATAATTGCCTCATACCTCACTGGCGTCTCAGGGTGTCCCGGGCCTGTATCGTGCTTTTCGAATATAGGATGATGTACCAATGCGGTTGTCATAATATCAATACTACTCCGATTCAAATCCCGACGCCTTCAGCACGAACTCCGGCACCTTCGGTTCGTCCGCCAGAATGAACTCACGTCCCTTGTCCCGTGCCCATCGATGCAGCCAGCTTATTCCGGCCGGCCCGAGATAATTGTCCGGCAGCCGATATGCCACGTCCTTAAGTGCTTCGTCGAGCGTTACAAATCGATATCCGCGCCGTTTCATCATCTTTGCAAGATCGTCGAAATAGTCGGAATTGATGAAATTCGCGTGGATCAGCATTGTCTGGGCCATTTCCCTGCCAAAGAGCTTCTTCGATTGTCGCTCCCAATAATCAAGCTTCGCTTCCATATACGGCACATACGCATCGCCAACCTGCTTCATCAATTTTTTATCGCCTTTGTCGAACGCGAGGTCATACGCTCTCGAAAAGATATAGTCCGCATTATCGAACGTGATCGGAGCTATCGTATATCCGCGTGAAGCCAGAAACTCAGCGAATTTGGCCTTGATCTCCAGGGTCCGTCCTGTCTGGAGGAACGGATGCCGAAAATACCGCATGTTTTGATTTGATGCGGTCAACAATTCCTTCGTTATCGGTTCGCCTTTTATTACGTCCTGCTGATATTCATCCAACGCGATCGCGTTCAGGCTCCGGTGCGAATATGTGTGATTGCCAAGTTCCAGCCCGGCGTCAGTCCACATCTTCAGCAACGCGACCTGCTGTTCGTCGCGCTTTCCGTCCGAATAAAGCTTGTTCTCATTTACGAATCCGACTGCCGGCACCTCCGCCTTCCTGACATGTGCGATCAATTTTCGTGTGATTTCCTGCCTGTTTTTCATGTCTCGGCGAGTCGAAACTACCGGCAGATCATCGATCGTTACGGCTATGGAGCGCTGCTGGGCGCGAGCGCCCGTGACGGCCGCCAAAATCGCAAGAACAAGGACTAATTTCATAATTGTGGTTACAACTAAAATGCCCGACGGCGCTTTCGGCCACCTTCTGACTATTTGGCGAAAACCTGCGAAAGATCTTTGAACCCTTTGAATTCCAAAGCGTTTCCGCTCGGATCCAGAAAGAACATCGTAGCCTGTTCTCCGACCTCGCCTGCAAATCTGATCTTAGGTTCGATCACGAATTCGACGCCCTTCGCCGTCAGTTTATCCGACAGATCTTTCCAGTCATCCATTTCCAGCACGATCCCAAAATGAGGCACTGGAACATCGTCGGTATCCACATGATTCGAAGCACTTATGCCGGCGCGTTCCGGCGCGAGATGCGCCACGATCTGATGCCCGAAAAGGTCGAAATCCACCCACTTCTCCGAACTTCTGCCCTCGCGGCAGCCCAGCACACCGCCATAAAATTCGCGCGCTGCCGCCAGGTCATGTACCGGAAACGCTAGATGAAAAACGTTCTTCATTATTCGTCCGCAGCAGCGTCTGACGGCAAATTTTTTGCTATTTGCCGTATTGCACCCAGATGGTACGCGGTATGAGCGACCAATCCAACCGCCATGCCGACGTTGTCTTCCGGCCATTCCACTTTTGCTGCAAGGAATTTCAATGTGCTTTCGTATGACTTCCGCACAGCATTCTTCAGCGATTCCCATTCATCGGGATTGACCGTTTCGATCAGCCAACTGTCCTCCCAATTCACACGCTCCGTGCGGCCGTTCATGAATTCGCATAATCGGTCGAGGTAAAACTTCGCGTGCTCAGTGTGTGCTGCTATGGTAGTCGATCGCAACTCATAAGAAGCATCATCCGAAGACAGATTTTCCAACGTGCTGAAAAATCCTACGCCGCGATCCAGAAAAGCGCTCGGTTCGCCTTCAGGCGAGCCCTCGAACGTTTCACGCAGCAGAAATGCCACAGATTCGACAAAATGCTCTCTTGAAATTTGATTTTTATCGGCGCTCATTTATGTTACCCTTGTGTCTTCCATGCTGGAGAATACTGAAAAATTCATCGACGCATTCGCCGATAGCCTTGCCCGTGAGACATTCGTAAAAATGACTTTAGGTAATTATAAGGGTGAGGATGAACATCTGCAAAAGATCCTCTTTCGACTGATTCGCACGAAAAAAGGCGTCCGGCTGTTTGCCCTATATCGCGGCGGCACGCGTGACACGGTCAAAAACTACGCCTTTGACGAAGGCACTGACCTTATCCGCAGTCTTTTGGGCACGTCTTTCTTCAGCGGCCATCTCTTTACGACAGAGAACGACCTGCAGCTCGAGATCGGCAGAAAGCAGAACGCCCGCCTGAACGTCGCGAAACCCACATTTAAGTCAAAACCCCCTCTCGATCACGACCGCGCGAAAAAACAGCAAGTCGATCCCGGAAGCTATTATCTGCGCGCACTCGGCATCACCACCGATCGCGGCGAGATCCGCGATAAACAGCAGGACAAATGGAAACAGATAAATAAATTTATCGAGATATTGTCGTCGCTTTACGACAAATCGCCGCTAAAAGGACGGGAAAGCTTATCGATAGTCGACATGGGTTCGGGAAAGGGTTACCTGACTTTTGCGGCATATGACCATTTCCGCAATGTTCGCGGGCTCAATGTCACGGTCACGGGCGTAGACACCAAACGCGAACTTGTGGATCTCTGCAACGAGATCGCAGCGGCGGGCGACTTCGACGGTCTCAGGTTCGTACACGGTAGGATCGACAGCTTTGATATCGGGGACGCCGATGTCCTGATCGCGTTACACGCCTGCAATACGGCGACCGACGATGCCCTGTTCAAGGGCATCGCGGCCGGGGCCGCACTTATCGTCGCCGCTCCGTGCTGTCATCAGGAGCTTCGTCCGCAGATCAAATCGCCGGCTATATTCAAGGACATTCTGAAACACGGCGTTATGATGGAGCGCGCCGCCGAGACCTTGACCGACGGACTTCGCTCGCTCCTACTTGAACGCAGCGGCTACGCGACAAAGCTATTCGAATTCGTGCCGACCGAGCACACTCCCAAAAACAATATGATCGTCGGGACGCGCCTCTCAAGTCAGCCCGATCAACAAAGATTCGACGACGAAATACGCTCTGTAAAACAACTTTTCGGGATCGAGGAACAGCGGCTCGAAAAGCTTCTGTCTGAGAGGCAGCTTAGCCGGAGTATCGGAACGACTTGAACATCACTGTCGAGGCATTCGGGTCCGCCATCGGCATTGAGAAGAACATGATCACACGGCCTTTCGTCGCCAACAGCCTCGTGCTGATCTTGAACTGTCCAAGCTGAACTTCCTGGTCGAAACCCTTAAGAACGCCTACATTGATCGCCTTCTTCGCGCCGAACTTTAGCTCGAGCTTTGTTCCGGATTCTTCGAATGACGATTTGAATCCGTCTGTGAGTCCCTTTCGGTAGTCTTCAAAGAGGGCTCCGCGCTCGGCATCCGTCATTTCATCCGAATCGATGACCAGTTCCGAGATCGAAATAAATGCGTCGTCGGAGTCCGAGGTATAAGTGGCCATCGAAGCACCGTCAAGCTTCTGGGTTTCCGTGGTGGGAACGGCCGGCAGCGATACCGAAAATTTGCCATGGTCGGGGCTGAACGTTTTCCAGCCCGCCGGGGCCTGTGCAACCGCGAACTGGACCGCACACACGGCCATTACAGCCGAAACAAAAGCCATCAAGAATTTCTTTGTCATATTTATGATTACTAGGGTGTTGATTCCGAAGGAATAAGGCGTGCCGAAGCACCGGAGTATATTAGGCGAGAGGCACTCCTACGGTCAAGCCGAGGGTTTGCCTCCGCTCTTTCTAATGCGGTTATGGTATTCAACCGCTAGACACCGCGTTAATATAAGCTCGCACTAATATAAAGACATATAATGAGTACGAAATGAACGGGCTCACCGGCGAATAAACAGTAATAGCGCCCCTATCGCTCCTCTTCTCGCTACGGCGTGCATCCCTTGACGCCCCCGGAAACCTTGAGCTATTATTATTATTTGTCTTTTGAGGCAAATTGGGGACATAAAAGCAATGAAACAGGAAATTCATCCGAATTATCAGGAAATTAACGTTGTTTGTGCGTGCGGCAGCACTTTTAAGACGCGTTCGACGCTTGGCGAAGACCTTCACGTCGAGATTTGTTCTGAATGCCATCCGTTCTTCACCGGCAAACAGAAGCTTGTAGATACCGCCGGGCGTGTTGACCGCTTCAACAAGCGTTATGCCCGCGGCGCGGCACAGGCCGAAAAATAGTCGTTTTTTGATTGTGGAACCGATCGTTAACCGACATTAGCACACGAAAAATCAAACGCCGACGCTTTTTGGCGCCGTTCGCTACGGGTGTGAACTCATATGCCCGCGAAAGGTAAAGAAAACGCCGGCGTTTAGTTCTTTAAAACAGAATGGACCCGATCCTGATTATCGACTGGCATTCGATGTTCGTCCCCACTGAATCAGTGGTGGAGGTGATAATTAGGGGCAGTCTGATGTACCTTGGGATGTTCGCTCTCCTGAGGATATTCCGCCGCCAGGCAGGCGCCGTCGGCATTGCCGATATGCTGGTCATTGTCGTCATTGCAGATGCCGCACAGAACGGCATGTCAGGCGATTCAAAGTCGGTCACAGAAGCGATGATCCTGATCGCCACTATCGTGCTTTGGGATTACCTCTTCGATTGGCTCGGATTCAGATCTCCGTTCTTCGATCGCTTGCTCGCACCTAAGGAGCTTTTGCTGGTGGACAATGGCAAGGTCATAAAGGAACACCTCGACCGCGAAATGATCGCCGAAGACGAACTGCTCAGCCAACTACGCCAGCAGGGCGTAGACGATCTTTCGAAAGTCAAAAAATGCTATCTCGAACGCAATGGACATTTCAGCGTTCTGATCGACGGTGGATCGGCATCTAAGCCGAAAGATAATAAAAGCGGGCCGGTTACCGCCAATTGACCCGATCGGCAGCCGCCTTATAACCTGATATGAAAAATTAACGACCGTCCCGAAGACTCCGGCTGCTTCATACTGTTTTTGCCATGGAACGCGATCTGATCGTCGGCGGCCAGGCCGTAATGGAAGGCGTTATGATGCGCACGCCGTCGGCATATGCTATCGCGTGCCGCCGGTCGGACGGCTCGATCGTCCATACGGCCGAGACGCTTCCCAAGTGGAGCGATAAATACAAATGGCTCGGTTGGCCGGTGCTACGCGGCGGCGCGACGCTGATCCAATCGATGCTGCTCGGCGTCAAGGCCCTGAATTTTTCCGCACGCATTTACGAAGAGGACGCCAAAGCCCAGGAAGAGCTCGAAAAGGCGAAAGCCATCGAGACCCAACCCGTGCTAGCCGAAGGAACCGCGGACGAAAATTTCACCAAAGCTCCCGTCAAGGTCGTAATGCCCGAGCAGGCCAAAGCAAAAAGCGTTTCGCAGTCTGCAAGCGCCGTCGGTTCGATAATCTTTGCTCTCGCTTTCAACGTTTTGCTTTTCATTGTCGCTCCGCTATTGCTGACAAATGTCTTATTCATCGCGCTCGGCTGGGCGGAAGCTCCCGTTTTCGCGGCGGCTGCCGGCTGGTGGGAAACCATAAAAGCCTATATTTGGGAGATCAAGCCCCATTCATGGGTCGCGTTTAACCTGATCGACGGACTTAGCCGAATGCTCTTTTTCGTGGTGATGATCTTCACGATGTCGTTCCTTCGCGACATCCGTCGTGTATTTGAATACCACGGAGCCGAACACAAAACCGTTTTTACGTGGGAAAAGGGCCTTGAACTCAATGTCGACAACGCACGCACCCAAAAACGTCAGCACCCGCGATGCGGGACTTCGTTCCTAATGGTCGTGATGCTCGTCGCCATCGTTCTGTTTTCGGTGATCAAATTCGACGCCATGTGGCTCAATCTCGTCGTACGCATCGCCCTAATGCCGCTCGTCGCGGGTCTCTCTTACGAGGTGATCCGCTATGCCGCCAAGAAGGAATCCGGCGCCATATTCAAGTTCATGACGCTGCCCGGCATTTGGCTCCAGAACATCACGACGCAGGAACCCGACGCCGAACAGCTCGAAGTCGCGATCAAGGCTCTGGACGAATCGTTGAAATTAGAGCCACAAGCGGCTTAATAAAGGTCATTCGCGAAGTACACGTATAACACCCCTTTGGTCCTTTTTCATTGATTTGGGTTATTCGTGGCAATAAATATATGTTAGAGAAACTTGCACAAATCGAGAAAAGCTACGAAGAGCTGACCGCTCAGATCTCCTCGCCGGAATTCATGCAGGACATGTCAGCGTATGCGAAGCTGATGAAACAGCACCGCAGCCTCGGCGAGATCGTCGAAAAGTATCGCGAGGTCAAAAAGCTGCAGGAAGACCTGAAAGGAGCCAGATCCCTCGCCGAATCCGCCGACGACGAAGAAATGCGCGAAATGGCTTGGGCAGAGGTGGAAGAGATCGAAGCGAAACTTCCCGCCGCCGAAGAAGAGATGAAGGTCCTGCTCCTGCCGAAAGACCCGAACGACGAGAAGAACGTAATTCTTGAGATCCGCGCGGGCACGGGCGGCGATGAGGCGACGCTGTTTGCCGCTGAAATTCTCCGCATGTATGCTCGTTATGCCGAGCGCCAAGGCTGGAAAATGGAGATAATGGAGGCGTCGGATACCGGCGTCGGCGGCATCAAGGACGCCGTGGCCGTCATCGAAGGCGACCGTGTTTATTCGAAGATGCGGTACGAATCCGGCGTGCATCGTGTCCAGCGTGTTCCGCAGACCGAAACGCAAGGCCGCATCCATACGTCCGCTATCACCGTCGCCGTCCTTCCCGAAGCCGAAGAGGTAGATATACAGATCAACCAGAACGACCTCCGCGTTGACACATTCTGTTCCTCCGGCCCGGGCGGGCAATCGGTGAACACTACGTATTCGGCAGTGCGCATCACCCATCTTCCTACCGGGCTCGTTGTTTCGATGCAGGACGAAAAATCGCAGATCAAGAACCGGGAGAAGGCAATGCGCGTACTTCGAGCGCGCCTGCAGGAGATTGAAGAGCAGAAGCAGCACGACGCGCTTTCCGCCGAACGGAAATCCATGGTCGGCAGCGGCGACCGTTCCGAAAAGATCCGTACTTATAACTTCAAGGAAAACCGCGTTACCGACCACCGCATCGGCCTGACCGTACACCAGCTCGACCTTGTTATGGAGGGTCAGATCGACGAATTCATCGACGCCCTGACGACCCATTTCCAGGCGGAAAAACTAGAATCAGAAGCGGCTGTCTCATAATCCGCGGTGGTATGAACGCCCGCTGTTCTGATCTTGTTCTTCGCAACTTGAAATTTGCCAGTTAAAACCTGAAACTTATCGACTGATGCGTGTGACTCGCCTCTACCTCGTACGACACGGCCAATCCGCCGGCAATGCCGAAGGGCGGTTTGGCGGCCACGGCCCAACGCCGCTTTCGCCGCTTGGCGAAGAGCAGGCTCGCATCACCGCAAAGATCCTCGCCAAAGAGGGCATCCAGGCAATTTATTCCAGTGATCTCTCACGCGCGGTACAGACCGCACAGCCGCTTGCTGACCTATTGAATATTCCGATCGTTTCGACGCCGGCATTTCGAGAACGCCACGTAGGCGTGCTCGAAGGCCTCACCTTTGACGAATCGAAAGCCGAATATCCCAAGGATTATTACGCGCTCGTCAACCGCAATATTCACCATGTCATCACAAAAGGCGAGAGCTACCGTCATCTTCTACGCCGCGTTACAGGCGAACTCCGCATTATCCTGCGTGCACATCAGGGCGAGAAGATCGCCATTTTCTCGCACACCGGCGCCATCTGCTTCATGACGCTCCACCTAATCGGAGCGATCCATCGCGACACGAAACAGACGCCGTGGCTCGTAACGTCCAACTGCGGCATCAACCGCTTCGAGATCCGCGGCCCACGCAATGTTCGCGTACTTGCCCTCAACGACACGCGCCACCTGGCCGACATTACGGGCAACGACTCCTTCGGTGCACGCTGAATTCCAAAATAAAAAGGCCGGAGCGTAAAGCCCCGGCCGCATCGATCATATTGATCAGAGTTTAGAAGGAATAGCGAAGCACAAACTGCATGCGACGCGGAATTCCCTTGATACCGGTGATTCTTCCGGTGTTTGCGCTCAGCCTCGACGGCACATCCACTTCGTACGGATCCATCGGCGAGATGCTGAATGCTGAAGCACTGTTCTCATCCATATACTGCATATTGAAAACGTTGAATACTTCCCAGCGGAACTGCAGTTTGTGGCCTTCGCTCCACGGCATTCTGAACTCCTTGCCGAGGTTCATATCCAACTGCGAAAAATGCTCGCCATGGAAGATATTGCGATCGCCGGTCTCACCCGGTTTCGCCGGTCGGGCCGACTTACGCAGAGCTTCCAAATCAGAGAAGATGTTCGGCGAACCGCCGTCACCGTTCCTCGTGTACGAGGTCTGAATAGCACGGGTCCGAACGCTCGATGACCGGATCTGCCAGTTGGTCGCCCAACCCGCAAGGTCGATCAAGTTGTTGAACGGCTGGCCGCTGTTCCAACGGTAAACACCACCGATCTGCCATCCGCCGATCACCGCATCAACGAATGAGTTCGAGTCGCTGAAGAACTTACGTCCTTTACCGAACGGAAGCTGAACGAGTGCGTTTGCATTGACAATGTGACGTGTGTCGAAATCCGACAGCGAGTAATTGTCACGCTGACGCAGTGCATTCAGAATGAAAGCCGTCCCGTAAGCACCGCTAGTCTGCAGGCCGGACGCATCGTCCATCGATTTCGAGAACGTGTAGTTCAGGTCATAGGTAACTGATTCGCCGAGACGCTGACGGAACGAAATGCTTCCGCCGTGATAATCGGACTTGCCGATCGTGCTGAACGCCGAAAATGCCGCATACTGCGGTTGGATGAACAAATTCGACCATTCGCCGTTGCCCGTCCAGTAGTCGTCGTCAAGCGCGTACTGCAGGTATGTCCAGTCGCCATAAGCATAGTCACGGTTAATGTCCATTACTGCCTGCGTGGAATTGGCTCTGCCAAAAGCGCCTGCAAGCCCCGGAAAAAGGTTTTCAAAGTAGGGAATAGCCGGGATCGATGAGATCGGCGTGCCGTTGTAGAAATAATCGTGGATCATTCCTGCAGCCGTGTACCAATCCATTCCCGAGACCGGATCTACCAGGTTGTTGAATGCCATGATGTCGCGCTGAGCCAGAAGGTTTCTGGCCTTGCGTCCGACATACGACGCTTCAATGTACATTCCTTTAGGCAATTTTCGGCCATAGGTAAAGTTCCATTGGTAGTTGATCGGCGACTTCAATGTCGAATCCAGCGACATTTCGATTCGCGTGTCTTCGTCCGCGGGCGTTTGGAAACGATTTACAAGCGGAGCCATGCCCGGAAGGTTGCTCACCTGCTGGCCAAATCCTGTGAACAGCGGAGCCGGGTTCGAAGTCACGTTGAACGTGTTAGGTGCGATCGTATCTGACGTCAGGAAGCCGAGCGTGCTCAGTCCGTTGAACTGAACTGCGAGTTGCTGTCCGAAGTAGTCGTTCGTGATCGAGAAACCGCCGCGGAAAACCGACTCGTTTTCTTTCCCGAACAACCATGCGAACGGGCCGGACTTGAAGTCAGGTGACCATGCCGCGGAAACGCGGGGCTGCCAGTTGTTCGTGTCCATTTTGTAGAAGCCGGGCTTGTTGTTCTTCGGACCCGCAAGTTCGAAGTCCAGTGTGTCATTATAGGGAACACCGGCCGCAGCCATCCGCTGACGCGTATCGAAGTAGTCGCCAAGCGGGATCGACGGGCGGACCTGATAGCCTTGGGTCTCATAAACCGGACGGCTCAGCGCATAGCGAAGGCCCATGTTCAACGTAAGATTCGGACGGATCTTCCACGAATCCTGAGCATAAACGTCATACTCTTCAGTTGCGAATTCACGAATGATCGGTGTTCCGGCTGTGAGAACATTACCGTCGATGTCGTAGTTGAAATTAGCGGTGTACTGGCTTAGACGCCCGATAACAGCGGCAACGGCAGCTTGAAGATCCAGGTTGTTCGTCGCAACGCCCGGATATGCACCCGTTAACGGCGTCAGCAGCGATCGGCCTGAGTTTGCATAGTACGACGGGTTGACGACAGCCTGGTCGAAGCCGGACCCGAGGTCAACGCGCTTATTACGGATAATGCGGACATTACCGCCGAACTGGATCGTATGATTGCCCTTGATCCAGGTAAAATCGTCCGTGATGTTGTGGATCGGCGTCACACGGCTCAGGCCGTACGCATAGTTCAGGGGCGAAAAGACGAAACGGAAAGTCGTTGCATTCTCGCTCGCGTCGCCGCCGACCGTGAACGCCTGACGCGTAAGGCCATATCGGAAATTATTGACCTTGTTCGTCGCAAGCGTCCAGGTGTGTCCCACGGCTACGCCCGTGTTGTGGTCCCAATCCTGTGCCGCGGGCGTGTCGGGGAATGCCGGCACGTTGTCGAATACGTCGTGCTGCTTATTTCCGCGGAAGAAAAGGGTCTGGTTATTGTTGATCATCCAATCGAAACGAAGGATGTGGGTGTTTTGCTGATACTTGGTCGGCGCGTTAAATCGATAGCCGCCCGTGTTCAGGCCGTCGCCGGCATCCGGCGAATTCGACGGGTATCTCGCAGCGGCCGCTGCTAGTGCTGCCAAGGCGATCGGGTTTTGTCCTACAGCCGGGTACAATGCGTTAAATTCGGTAGGTGAGATCGTGAACGGAACGCGGGTTGTCGTTCCCGGCAGCGTGCGCGTACCGTTAACGATACCCTGGCCGAGGCTCGGGAGTGGCACCGTACGTACGACTGACTGCTCAAGCGATTCTCTCCAGCCTTCATAGGCATAGAAAAAGAAAAGTTTATTCTTTACGATCGGTCCACCGATCGCTCCGCCGAAAACGTCGCGGTTCAGGTTCGGACGATCTTCGCCTGCGGCGTTATTGAAGAAGTTGTTGGCCGAACCGAATGTACGACGCGGGAGCCAGAAAGCTGCTCCGCGGAAATCGTTGCTTCCGCTCTTTGTAAGAAGCGAGATCTGGGCACCCGACGAGCGGCCTTGGTCGGCGTTCGCATTCGTCGTTACTACGCGGAATTCTTCTGTCGCTTCTGCCAGCGGGCGAAGTACCGAAAAGAATGCAGGTCCCTGTTGTTGGTCATTGACGTCGATACCGTCAAGCGTGATGTTCGCCTGGTCGCTGCGGCCGCCGTTGACGTATCCCTGCTGGGTAACGCCCGGCTGAAGGCTCAGCAGCGTATTGATATTGCGCGAATCGGTCGGCAGTTGCTGGATCTGACGCGTCTGGAAGTTGTTTCCAATGGTCGCATCCTGCGTGTTTACGATCGAATCGATCGTCTCGCCCGAAACCGTAACGATTTCACTAACGTCTCCGATCTCAAGCACGACATTGATATTCGCGACGTTCGCGATCGGTGCCTGAACATTCGTCAAAACTGATTTTTTGAAACCGGCTTTTTCCGTTTCAACCGTGTATGATCCCGGCGGGATGCCCGGAAAATTGTAAGCACCGTTTTCAGACGACTGCATCGTGCGCGTAAACGCCCTTTCTGCATTCGTGATCTTTACGGTCGCTCCGGGGACAGTCGCGCCCTGCGCGTCGGTCACCGTACCGGTGATCGTCGAAGTATCCGTCTGTGCCATTGCGTTCCCGGCCGCAAAGACCGAGAAGATCAACGCAAACGCAGCGACAAAGACCTTCGCTTTAACAAAACTAAATTTCATTGCGCCTCCTAAGTTGTAAAATCTAACTCACGTAAGGTGAACCTAGAGAAGCGGTTTATGCATTTTTCGTTCCAGTGGCCGCCGGCATCTGAAATCCCGTAATTACGGCACAAATATGCTATCCCTAGGCAGGTTTGCGCACCTAAATCTCAATGATTTCGGATAAAATTCAAATTTTCGGGTATTTTATGAATTGAGTAACGGTCAGAAAAGTGCCTGAAAAATAGGCTGAAGTGCGTCTCGCACTGTGGAAAACCACTTAACTTAGCCGCTGGAGCTTTTCCGCCGCTCCATCAGAAATTACAATATCTTGGCGCTATCCGTGCCGCCTTACCTGCCTGCATTGCTATTTATCATCGCGAATGCCTTTTTCGCCGCCGTCGCGCCCATTCCGGCCGCCGTACTGACCGTCGGCGCCATCGGATTCGCGACGTCTCCAATGGCGAAAACGCCCGGCACGCTCGTTTCGCCATTGCAATCAACGATAATAAAGCCATTCAAATCGAGTTCTGCCTGGCCGCGGATCGGTTCGCTATTCGGTTCTACTCCTATCCTTACCAGCACCGCGTCGGTTTCGAGCCTGGACCGGTTGCCCGTCGCAACGTCTTCGATCTCGACGAACTCTACCTGGCCGGTGCCGCCGATCTCCAAAACACGCGAATTCATCAAGAAATCGATCCGCGGATTCTTGTCCGCAAGGTCAACAAAATCCGGCCTTGCACTGAATTTATACCGTCGATGCACAACGGTCAGTCTTTTGACGCGTGGGCCCAAAATCAGCGCATTCTCGAGCGCCGCATCACCGCCGCCGATCACAACGACCCTCTTCCCGGCTGCGGCTTCCGGGTCGCGTTTTCCCGAATCCATCATTCCGCATCCTTGAAAATCATCCTCGCCTCGCACCCCAAGCCGTCGCCTACGTATACCCGTCGCAAATATTATCGCCGACGCACGCATTTCGGTTCCGTCCGCGAGTTCGACCGCCCGATCCACGGAATTAACGCGCTTTACCTCGGCACCGACGCGAAGATCAAGCTTCCTTTCCTCCAAATGCTCCAAAAAACGATCGCGCAGTTCCCTGCCCGATTCCGCTGAAGCTCCGAGATAATTATGGATCGGGTTATACGTTCGCAGAAGCTGGCCACCGAATTCACTTGAACCTTCCAGCACTACCGAACTCATTCCCAGGTCGCTGCACCAAAGCGAAGCCGACATTCCCGCCGGCCCGCCGCCGATGATTATAACGTCGAATTGCTGCGTTCTTTCAGTCATTCATTTCAATGTCCTATCACTAAATTTGTCATTCATTCTGACAAATTTTGTCACACTCTAATGATCCAGACGAACTCGTTTCGATTTGCGGTTTTGGCCGGCCGAGCCGGTAAATATCCTATTTTAAGCATTAAGAAAGATTTTCTCAATGATTTACTTTTTATGGACAAAGTGGCATCGGTGTTGCATTCGCCTGCTGTGCGGGAATGGGGCTAGTTCACCCTGACCTTTCGCCGGATCCCGTGTCGAAGATTTACTTCGCTATGATTTTAAAATATGAGATTAGAATTTGAATCGAGCTCTCCCGCCGTTTCCTACAACGAGAACGCGGCAAATCATACACAGTTTCCCGGACGCGCAGAGGATATCGCTTTTCTTTTGGAACAGGGCGTACAGGCCGCTCAGGCCGGCGATCGTCCGCGTGCTCGAGCCCTTCTGCTGCAGGTAACACGTGTCGAACCCGGTAATGAGAATGCCTGGCTTTGGCTCGCGTCCATCAGCGAATATCCGGAAGAACTTCTTGCCTTTCTCGCAAACGTACTCGAGATAAATCCCCAGAATGAGCGAGCCATCCAATGGACTGCCGCCACCCGCTCGCTTCTCGCCAAGACCCACGTCCAACGCGGCATTGCGGCCGCCGAAGACGGCTCGACCGACCTTGCCCTCCAATTCTTTCACCGCGCCCTCGAAAACGACGAACAGAACCAGACCGCGTGGCTCTGGCTTGCGTCGCTCTCAGACTCCAACGAAGGCCGGATCGAATTCCTCGAACGCGTGCTTGCTATCAATCCCGATAACCAGGACGCGAAAACCGCCCTCCGCGGCGCCCGCCAAAACACCGCCCGTATAATGTTCGAAGAAGCTCGTTCCGCTGTCGCCGCAGGCGAAAGCAGCCGTGCTTACGCGATCGTAGAAAACGCCCTCGAAGAATTTCCCGATATGGAAGATGCCTGGCTTCTTAAGTCTCATCTTACAGATAGCTTCGAGGAAAAGCTCCGCTGCTACGAACGCGCACTTGAGATCAATCCGAACAATTTTTCAACTCGGTCCAACCTCGATTCGCTTCTGTCGATCCTGGAAACGGCAACTCCCGACCCGCCTGCCGTTGAAACCGAGACTTTCTTTTCTGAAATGCCCATCGACCCGTTTGCGTCGCCCGCAGATAATTTTGAAAGCACCTTCGAAAAAGATGGCCCGACGCAGGAACTCGAACTTCCCTACTCCCCGCCCGAGGTAGAGCCGGTTGGATCACCGGCAGTCTACGTTCCGGTCGAGGACGTAGAGCCTGCATACGTCCTCGACGTCGCCGGCCAACAGCCTTCCCCCGAATATTTATTTGAATCTCTCGCCAACGACCAGAATGATGGCTCAGTGCTCTCCTTCGGTGAAGTGTCGGACGACGCCTACGTGAACGGACATGCGAGCACCGAAGATGACGTGGAACTTCCGGAGCCCGACGATGCCGAAGAACTCCAATCCGCCGACGATTCCATTTCGATCCGTGATTTCTTTGGCAGTCAGGAAGAAGCGTGGGAAAACTCCTCCTTGAACGGCAGCGGCGGTACAGGACCGCTCACGTCGGTCTGCGCGTTCTGCTCTACCGAAAATCCAGTTCGTGCCATACGTTGCGATAATTGCGGGACCGTGCTGACGTTGGCCGACCTCGAAATGGTACTTTCCAATTCCCGCGTCAATGTCGAATTGCTCCGTCGTTCGGTCGACGATATGGAATCGGCACGCCGCAGCCGCGAACTAAGCTCTGCGGAACTGACCGACCTTGCCGTCGGCCATCTGAATCTTAAAAATCTCCAGCCCGGCTTTGCATGTCTGCAGGAAGCATCCTATAAAGACCCGGCGAACGTCATACTCGCCGATTATCTCAACACGCTCATCATCCGCCTCGACGAGATCCGCCGGCAGGAAGAGGCCCACGCCGATATGCCTACCGGGAAACGGATCCTCGTCGTCGACGACAGCGCGACCGTACGCAATCTTATCGCCGGCAAGCTTGAAAAATGCGGCCACGAAGTCGCCTGCGCAGAAGACGGCGTTCAGGCAATGGAAATGATCGATGGATTTGCTCCGGAACTTGTCCTGCTTGATATCGCCATGCCCCGCATGGACGGCTATCAGGTCTGCAAACTGATCCGCGGAAAGGCCGAAACAAAAGACATTCCGGTCGTGATGATCTCCGGAAAGGACGGCTTTTTCGATAAGGTCCGCGGCAAAATGGCGGGTACGACCGGCTATATCACGAAGCCCTTCGGCCCTGAAACTCTTATGAAAGCCCTCGACCAATATCTCGTCGCGGGCCGCCATTTCGAAGAATAACCAACAGAGCGGGAAGTACGGCTCTCGTCTGCCTGCTCTGTTCTCAATGTTTTCCCTCACCCCAACCGCATTCGTTTGCGGTACAGTTCGGCTCCCACGCCGAACTATCCTTTGCCGCTTTTTCAACCGCTCTCTATGGTCCACGACGCCTCACAGCAATTCATTGCCGAAGCCGAAGCCGAACTGACCCGTATTCGTAGCGGTGTCTTGGTCCATCTCCAGGAACGTGGCTCGGTCAGCGAACTTGAGGTTCCCCTCCACAAGATTGACGTGCTTCGCTCTGCGGCGGTTGAATCCGGACAAGCCGACGTCGCCGCACTTCTCAAGGTCGTCGCCGACCTTCTTCAAGCCCACATCTCGACTAGGGTAGCCCTGTCCGACGCGAATGCCCGCAGCATTCTTGATCTTCTTGCCCGGATCGAAGCTCGTCTTCTCGATTCGCACCTCGACGGCGACGATTTCGTACACGAACTCGACATCCTCATTGATTCAACCTTTGACGAATTCGAATCCCCGCCGGTCCTTGAATCAAACGTACCGTCAACCCCTGCCGAAAACGACCGGCCCGACGTTGACGAAGAACTCCTCGAGATCTTCGCCGCCGAAGCCGACGAACTCTTGACCAAGATCGAATCGAGCTTGCGTATTCTTGAAAATGACCCGCACGCTCGCGAAGCACTCTGGGAAATTCGCCGAAGCGCACACACATTCAAAGGCGCGGCCGGTATCGTAGGCCTTATGCGCGCTTCCGGCCTCGCCCATCGTGTCGAAGACCTGCTGGATACCCTCGCCAATCGGGATGCACCGGCCAATGTGGAAATGTTCCGGTTGCTGAATGACGCCACCGCGTTCCTCCGTGCCGAATGCAAAGGCAACAATGCCGCCGGTTCCGAATCCGCACTTGCCGGGTTATATCACGGATTCGATTCCATCGTCATTTCCGACGCTAAGTCGACGGCGCCGGCCGCAGCAGCCCCTGACGATTCGGTCGCCGATTCCGCCGCAGCTCCGCGGCCCGCTCGACAAAAACAGAAATCCGTCGTCCGCGTCTCGCTCGACCGCCTGGACGAAATAATGGAAACGATCCATGAGCTCGCTGCGACATGCGACAAGATCGAAAATTCTGCTTCTACCGCTCCGCCCGCGCCGCCAGCGATCGATCCGTTCGCCGTGGCACCGCCGGCGTTTTTGTCGGGTGCACTCGATGCCGCCGTTGCACCCGCATCTCAGCCATCGACGCCGTCGCCTGTCAAGCCCAACGTGCTGCTTCAAAACCAGCGGCGTCTGATCGAAGAGCTGGAATTGCAGCTCTCACGCATTCGCATGGTCGAATTCGGCACACTCTCGTCACGCATAAACCGTACGGTACGCGTCACTTGCGAAGAAGAGAATAAACGTGCCGAGGTGCATCTCCAAAATGAGCATATCGAGATAGATACGCAGATCCTTGACGTACTGATCGAACCGCTGCTACACCTCCTCAGAAATGCCGTTGTGCACGGCATCGAATCGCCAGAGATCCGCCGGCTGCTCGGCAAATCGGAAAAAGGAACGATCTCCCTGAACGTATCATGCGACGAAACACACATCGAATTGACCGTTACCGACGACGGGCGCGGGATCGCGCTCGCACCGCTGAGAGAGAAGGCTATTCAGCACCGCCGGATAACCCGCGAGGAATCGGCAGCGATGACCGATGCCGAATCGCTGGAACTGATATTTCTGCCCGGCCTGACAACCGCTGAAAAACTCAGTATGAATGCCGGCCGCGGCGTCGGGATGAGCATCGTC
>JAEZIT010000008.1 GCA_023436495.1 Acidobacteriota bacterium | reverse complement strand
GTCGATCGCTTCGCGAAGGCGTTCGTAAAGATTTCGACCCTCGCGTCCTTCTTTGACCTGCTGTTCGTTGTACAACTTGATCTCGGAAACAAGGAGCCGTGCGAAGCGGCGTGCGTCGTTATGGAAGCGGCGTTCGTCCTCGGCGACCTCGATCGGGAGGTCGACGTGGCGGTCGCGCAGGCGTGTAACACCCGGCTCAGGCAAGGTCACCACCTCGACAGCGGGTTCGGGTTTCGCTTCTTCCACGACACTTTCAACCTCAGCGGCCGGTTCGAATGCCACTGCGGGTTCGGCCGGCTCTTCGACCTGTCCGAACGTCGATTCGTCAACGGCATCGAATTCGGAAACCTGCATGACTTCCGGCTCGGCACCATTCGTTTCAAATGTGTATTCCGTCGCCTCAAAACTGACCGGTTCGCTTTCCGCCGGTTCAACAGCGCCGTTCCAGGAAAAGCTCTCTTCGACGGCGGGCTCGGCGAATTCAGCAGCAGCCGTTTCCGGCTCGGTCACGAACTCTACCTCTGGTTCGGCGGTTTCCACTTGCTCTTCGGCAAAACTAACGGGAAATTCGTCTGCAGTGTACGCAACCGTGGAGAATTCGTCGGCTGCCGGCTCGGCCGCAGCAAAGCTCTCAAATTCGGGCTCGCTGTCAACCGCTTCGGCCGCGGCCGACTCGAACGCTTCCGGAGCAGCTTCTTGTACCGCGAACGCGTCGGACGAGATCCCGACGGGCTGCATCGCTTCACGCTGTATGGGACGAGCGGATTGTGCCGACGCGAGAAGCTCGACCGTAAGGCTGGCGACACGGACTAGCGTCTCGAGCGCGTCAAGGTTGACCGCCGCACTTTCCTCGCCTCCGTCAGCATATAACACGGCGACGCCGCGGCCGCGTGCAACAAGCGGGACCGCGAACATACGTGATGGTTTGCCAAATTTTAAGGGATCGAGAAATTCGTTGTTGTCGGCGTGATCGGCGGCATGGGCCTCGACGGAATTGAGCGACCGGACGGCCTTGGCTAGTACAGTATCGGACGAAACCGGGAATTGGAGATCGCGTGCCGATTCGTCGTCAAACGCCATACTCGAGCCCAAAACACGCCAGCCGCGGAACGCTTCGTTCTTAACGATGAAAAACGCTCCGCGCGGTGCAAAATGCTCACAATGGTCGATCAGAGCGTTCAGGATCGCGGATTGTGTCTGTTTGCTGCTGATCTCGCGCACGGCGTCGCGGATCTTGTCCGCGCCGGACAATGAGTTTTCGCTCTTGACCATGTCCTCGGCTTCGGCAAAAGCATTCGCGGCGATCTTGGCCCCTTCGTCGCGTGCAAGGCGAAGGTGTTCAGTAACCGATCCCTTAAAGCCTTCGTCGAGCGTCGCTGAGGCCTCGAACCGTTCCGAAAATGCACGGAAAGCATCGCTGATCTGTGACCGGTGCCGATCAAATTCGGCATCTATCCTCTTCTGAAATTCGGCAACTTCCTGTTTCATCTCGGTAAGTGCACTGTTGAGGTAGGCTTCGAATTCAGTTCTGAGACTAAGTTCGAGTTCTTCACTATTCACTACGTTTCTCCTCCAAATCTATGAAAATGCGTTGTATATGGAATGCAATGGGGTTGCGGGTGAAATGCGGCTGCAGTTTAGGTTTGGGCTGTGTTGGTGAAAGACAAACGGTGTAAAACAACCGCCCCGAGAATTATGAACAATTTGGTTTAGTTATGTCAAGAAAATACTTATATAAGTTTCTCGAGAAAGTTAAAGCGGTGATTATTTGGAGTTTTCTGCTGGCCTGACGAGCCAAACAGCTGTTGCACCGTTGTCGAAGATCATTCCATCGGGATATGAATCCTTAAGCCAATCGCGTAGGCCGGCGTCCTCATTTAAATCCAGTACAACGGCCGCCGGAGCCGCGAGCGACAAGATCTGTTGCAGCGAATTATTCCTGATATGATTGTCCGCCGACTTGTATAATTGATCGACGATGGTCATTCGCTCTTTAACTATCCGGTTCCCATAGCCTTTCTGTGAACCGAGCAGGAGCGAACTCATCAGAAAAACCCCCGCGTGGGGTAAGGACTGGTGCGGAGGGGCAAACAGCCGACGGCGGGTCAAAGTAGGATAATGGAGATCGCTTCGTTCGACAACCAAGACCGTTTCCTGCGGTGTTTTCGTGCGTATCGACTCGCAAACTTTTGCGAAAGGCTCGTCATTGTCCAATCTGATATCAAACCCTTCCGTATGAGCCGATGGGTGTTCCCACGGAGGCGTCCATGGAAAATCCGTATATATCTTGTGTCCAGACGGGATCGCCAGGACACCGCCAAGAACACAGGTCAGGAGCAGCTCCTTTCTCTGAAATCGGTCGAAATAGGGCTGTACCGCGAGTGACGGAAAGGGCGCCAGGAAGATCCCTGCAACCAGCAGGAATTTGTACTCAGCCGATGGTTTAGGTATTTCCAGCAGGACGTACATCGCCGCGCAGGCCAACCCGGCAGTAAACATTGTCAGCTCGGGGATAAACTTTTGTTTGTCCCTAAGAAAGTGACGGAAACAAAGAACGGCACCCGTGAGCATCGGACCCAACACAATAATGCTGCCCAGGGCTTTTAGCGTTGAATATTTTAGTGAGGAAATGCTGAGCGTTGGAAATATTATTGTAGGAGTCACCCGGTCTTCAGTCAGAACCTTCAGGTAAGCAAACGTGATAACCGACGCCGCAACGACCGCGGCCCCGATGGCGGCACTCTTTCTAAAATGATCCGTGTCGCCGGACGTCCTTTGCAAAAAGGCCCATATTGCGCAGGCTAGTACGGCCGCAATGACGACGGGTCCAAAATATACAGGATAGATCAGTCCGATGCCTACAAGAACGAGCCCCAGGAGAACTGCCGAGCCGGCCTCGAATTCCATTCTTCTCATCCTGAGCAGGATGAGAGCCGCGGCGCCAATTAGGCAATGGCCAAAGACACTCTGCTCCAGAAAGAAGTATTTTAAGAACCAGGGCGTTATTCTATAATCGCCGCCGATCCATGCGTATTTGTAGGGGCCATGTTCCCAGAACGACCCGCCGGTGGCCGCGGGAACCATCGTAAAAACCATATAACCGATGAAGTTAAAGCCCAGACACAGCCATAGAAACGAAGTTACTCTTGCCAAACGGTTACCGCCCATCTCACCCGTGATCAGCATCATGAGCGCCGCCATGCACAACAGCAATACGATATTCGTCCAAATATAACTGGTGGCCGGGGCCGAATCGGTGATCCAACTAAGGGCCGCTTGATATGGATGGGCACCCCAAGGATAAGCCAGGCTAAGTCCGGCCAGTTCCGGCTCAGCGAGTTTAAGATGACCGTCGGCCAGCATGTACACGATGTCCGACTGCATCCATGTATGCCCTGTGAACAACCGGACCTGGGAATTGACGATCTGCGGTAACAGCAGCGCGATTGGGATCGAGGTAGCAACCACACCGCCCATTATGAACTTTTTGCTACAGCCGGTGATGCCCGAACGACGCCGAAATATAAGGAACATCGCAGGAATGTTCAGAGCAACGATAAGCGGAACGGTCGTCTCAAACGAAAAACCGACGATCCGAAGAGCATAAAATTGGACGAATATGACAACAGGCGAGAGCGCGACGCCTAACGCAAGCCGTGCCGGGAACGAATACCCTGAAAGTTTAAGGCCGAACGAAAACCAGGCCCCGGGCAGCACCGTCATGATGCACCAGCCGATAAGACCTAAAGCGAGTGAAGGCACAGCGGAACTCCTTTTGAAGCCAACTTCTGAGGATCAGCACGATCCGAGGCCGCGCCGAAAGTGAAACGTTCACGTCAGACGGCAGTTGATGCCTGCCGCGAGACGCACGCGAAAGTTGGACCGCTGTAATATATTAGGTTCCGGGACTCCGGTGAATAGGCGAAATTAACAGTTTTAAATGCACAAAGGAATAATGGGCCCGATCAGACCGCGACGACATCGATTTCGGGGTCGATCTCGTCCTTGATCATATTTTCGATTGCCATAAGCGTACCTGTCAGCGAACTCGGGCAGCTTCCGCAGGCGCCTTCGTATCGGATGCGAAGCGTGTTTTCTTCGAGTCCGACAACCTCGAGCCAGCCGCCGTCGCCGGCAAGGTAGGGGCGAATGCGTTCGTCGAGGAGTTCGTTGATCGCAGCGATCTTCGGATCGTCGCTCGCTGCAGCGGCGATAGCGCCGCCCACAGCAGAGGCCGCGTGGCCGTTGCCGTTTCCGTTCGTTGGGCGGACACTCTCAGCGGCGCGGATCGGAACGGCGAGGGCCGGCAGGATCTCGTCCCATTCAGCCTCGTCGGATTTCTCGACCGTGATCATTTTATCCATATAAAACACCGAGACCACTTCGCCGACCTCAAAAAGTGATTTGGCCAGTGGATCGGCGCCCGCGTCTGACGCGTTCTTGAACGAATGTGAAGTTCCGTAGGAAACCGGTTCCTTAAGCAAAAATTTTACGGCGTTCGGATTTGGTGTTTCTTGAATATCTGCGATCTTCGGCATCTGAAATAAAACCCCTTAAACTGTTCAAAATATAAAGTCTATAAATCTTTACATTTTTGTCAACATTATAACGTATGTCAGATGTTTTTTCACGCGCGGGGGATCCTTTAAAACGCGAAAGGACGCCGACGGGGATCTTTCGGCATCCTTGCGAGACGGTTCGCGAGGCCATTTGCTAGTGCTTCGATCGTGGCCGCATTCGATTATTCGGTGATATGAATGTCCGAGTTTTTATTAACTCGCCCGGACAAGAAAAGTCCGCCAAAAATCAATGTCACAACGACAAACACAATACAAGCAACAAGATACATATTGTTGCTACCGCCGGGCCTCGTGTAAGCATAGAATGATCCGGCCGCAATTAAAGCAGAAACCAAAGCTAATACGGCATACAGCATATCCTTCACAAAAATCACCTCCGTTTTGTTAAATAAAGGCTAGATGTTACGAAGTCTCGCTGGTTATATTCCGCACACAGCCGTCGAACGCACCGTGCACCTCGAATCTACCTGTGAACTTTCAAATTACTTATACTGAACTGCCTAATCTTAACGCTTTTTTGGAAAATAACGCAAGCAATATCGGTAACCGCCGCGTTTTGCCAAAGTTTGCAATCAAATAGATTTAGCCGAACACGGCACGACTTTATCAGCCGTCAGGCAAGATCGGCACGCGCGATCCGCGGAATTCCCTGCAGGTCGGGCAGAAAGTCGACTGAACGCCACAGCTCAGGCTCGAACATTTCGCGTACAGCCGAAGCCTGATCAAAGCCAATCTCTATCAAAAGGGCCCCGCCGGCGACGAGATGTTTCGGCGACCCGGCGATGATCCGCCGAATTATCGACAACCCATCGCCTCCATCGGTCAACGCAGTTCGGGGCTCAAAATCGCGGACCTCGGCCTGTAGCGATTCCATGTCGTCAACCGGAACGTACGGCGGGTTTGAGACGATCACGTCGAAACGTTCGTCGGAAAGAGCCGAAAAAACGTCCGATCTGCGTATATCGAACCGTTCGGCGACGCCGTGTTTTCGGCTGTTCCGCCGGGCGATGCCGATCGCCGCCTCAGAGATCTCAAGCCCCACGGCGAATGCATTCGTAAGATGGTACAGCAAAGAGATCGCTATGCAGCCCGTCCCGATGCCGATCTCGCAAATGCGCGGCAGAAGCAACGGTTTAAGGATCTCGAGCGCGTCTTCGACCAGGATCTCGGTTTCGGGACGCGGTATCAGAACGTCTGGCGTTACCTCAAAATCGAGCCCGAAGAACTCCTGGTGACCCCTTATGTACTGAAGCGGTTCGCGAGCAGCTCGGCGGCTTAACAATTCATTGAATGCTTTTAGTCCTTCGGCTTCGATCTCGTCGTCCGGGTGCGCGATCAGAAACGTTCGGTCTTTACCGAGGGCGAACGAAAGCAGCGACGCGGCCTCGCGACGCGGCTCCGCGACGCCACTGTCCGCCAGGATCTGGGCCGCCAAAGCCAGTGTTCGCGAAATATTCGGCATCAGCTTCAAGGTTTGACGGCACGGGTCGCCATCGATGTGGGCGTAAATTTGTTCAATGCCGTCGCGTCGTTCGACCAATGATCTTCATAGAACCCTGCGATCATAAAGCCGACGGCTATTTGTCCGCCGATCTGCTCCTCGAGGGTGTGGCTGTACTCCAGCGGTTCCAGGCCGGCCACTTTTCTGTTATAGGCTTCCGGCGAAAGCGACCCGGTGTCGGAAT
>JAEZIT010000137.1 GCA_023436495.1 Acidobacteriota bacterium | reverse complement strand
GAGCATTCCGGCCGCGCAGCAGGACGACTATGTAGGCAGCGAAACCTGCCGTGCATGCCACGAGACGCAATTCGACAAGGTTGCCAAAACGAAACACGGCAAGCTCGAATCGATCTCGTCATGGAAGGACAAAGCCGTCGGCTGCGAAGCCTGTCACGGGCCCGGTAAGGCCCACGTTGAAGGAGGCGGCGACGTGACGAAGATCCGGGTTTTCAAGAACCTGGATGCGAAGACCGCGTCGGACACCTGCCTCGCCTGCCACGCGGGCAAGGAGAATCATAACAATTTCCGCCGCGGCGAACATTGGCGGAATAACGTCGGATGTAACGACTGTCACGCCGCACACGGATCGGACCCGGCGAACGAAACGGCCGGTTCCACGATGCTGGTCGGCGATATGTCGCGTCAGCGGCCGAACCGCGGAAATACCGCAATGCTTCGGTCGAGCGAACCGCAGCTTTGCATAAGCTGTCACAACGAGACGAAGTCGCAGTTCCAGAAGCCGTTCCATCACAAGGTGCTGGAAGGCACGATGAGCTGCAGCGATTGCCACAATCCGCACGGCGGGTTCGAGCAGAAGCAGGCACGCCTGGCGGTGGGAGCCGATGCATCCTGCATCAAGTGCCACGCCAACAAGCAGGGCCCGTTCGTATTCGAACACGCGCCGCTCAAGCTGGAAGGATGTGCATCCTGCCATACGCCGCACGGTTCGGCAAACCCGAAACTCTTAAAACGTGCACAGGTCAGGCAGACGTGTATGGAATGCCACACCAGCATTTTAGACCAGCCGGCACCGGAGGTCCCGAACCTGCACAACCAGGCGGTCGTGCGGTATCAGAACTGTACGGTGTGCCACGTGGCCATTCACGGTTCGAACACACATAAATTCTTCTTCCGATGATGAAGAAAAGGAGTTTGTATGATCAACAATATTTCAAGGTATAGATCGTTATTCGGAACGCCGTTCCTGTTGGTCTCGATCCTGCTCATCGGAAGCCTCGTCGGGGCACACGCGCAGACGCCTTCGCCTACGCCGACTCCTGCGCCGTCGACGGAAGGAACCTATGGCAATTTTGAGATCACGGCGACCGGAGAGTTCGGCATTCGCGGGCTCGAGGTCAACGGGAATCATGAGAAATACCGGAGCGATCTGAATTACAAGAACGGATTCCGCGTATTCGATTCAAGCTTTTTGATCGAAAATAACAGCAAGAATACGGGATTATTCGATTCGATGCTGGTGACGACGTCGGGTTTCGGCGCCGATCCTTCGGGAATATTCCGGATGAATATCGAAAAGACCGGAATATATAAATTCGATTCGAACATGCGGCGGGTGAAATATTTCAATAACCTGAATAATCACGCGCTAAGCCAGCATGACGCCGATCTTAGGCATAATTTCGGCGATTTCGACCTGACGGTATTCCCCGAACGCGAAACACTTCGGTTCCGGTTCGGATATTCATTCAATCAGACCGACGGAAAGGCAGGATGGAACCATCGCGGCAATTTCGGCGACGAATTTCCTGTCGATTCCTTCGTAGATACGACATCGCACGATCTGCGTGCGGGTATAGAAGGCAAAGTGCTCGGGTTTAACCTGAGCGCAATGTACGGCCATCGGGTTTTCACGGACGACACCCGATACACGTCGCAGGGCCTTAACCTCGGGAACAACCCGACGGACGCCGCCCGTATGACTTTGTTCGAACGGGAATATCCGGTGCGCGGAACGACGAATTTCGGGGTGTTCAATATACAGCGTTCGTTCGCGAAACGGCTGGATTTTACGGGACGCCTGATCTATTCGTACAGCAAATCGGATTTCAAGATGTTCGAGCGTGCGGTCGGTACCGATACGGGCCAGAGAAGCCCGACGTTGCCCGCAGGCCGCATCGACCTCGACCAGGTTGAAGTAAACGGCGATTCGAGCCGCCCGCAGATCCGCGGAGACATCGGGTTGACCTACCGCGTGACGAACGCGTTCAGGATATCGAACACGTTCACGTACGACCGTTTCAGCATAAGCGGCGGAAACCTGTTTGCCCAGGACCTTTATCTAGGGCCGGCGAACAACGGAACTCCGCGTGCATCGAGGTTTATCGACACGCTAAGCCATTGGGTAACGGGCTATAGGCGGACGATGAACCTGATCGAAGCCGATTATCAGTTCGGCCGGTGGCTAGGAGTGAACGTCGGTTACAGGTTCACGGACCGGAAGGTCGACCTGAGCACATTCGAACGGACATTTTCATCGCCGACGGCCACCGTTCATTCGGACCAATTCACGAACAAGACGCATTCTGTGATCGCCGGGGCGAAGGTGAAGCCATATAAGAACTGGTCGATCTTCGCGGATGTCGAACACGGAAATTCGGACAATGTTTTCGTACGGCTTGCGAATACGGATTACACGAACGTACGCGTGCGGAGCATTGCACGGTTCAATAAGTTCGCCGTTAACCTTTCGTTCATAACGAAGGACAACGAAAATCCGGGACGTTCGGCGGAGATCAACGACCCGAACTTCACGGCCATTTCGAAGAGCCGATATTTTTCGGGCAGCGTGGATTGGTTTCCGCATGATAAATTCTCGATCAACACGGGTTATACATTCCAGCATGTGAACAGTTCGGTGGATATCATCATACCGGTCGGGGCCCCGACGTTCCCTAGCACGCAGCGATTGCACGGCGTTAGCCAGTATTTTGTCCGTGACAGCTATTTCTTCGTAGACGTCACGGCCCGGCCGATAAAACGCGTGTCGCTGTATGCGAGCTATCGCATAAACGATGATGACGGGCAGGGCGATCGCGTGGTAACGAGGCCGCAGGACATCATCTCTTCGTATCCGATGACGTTCCACACGCCCGAAGCGCGCTTGGCGATACGTCTGACGAAGAACATCGACTGGAACATCGGTTACCAGTATTACGATTACAAGGAACGGCAGACCTGGTTCCCGTTCGTTAACCAGAACTATACGGCGCATCTGCCATATACTTCGCTGAGGATCTATTTGGGCAAAGGAGCCGTGGATAGATAACTGAGGCGGGATTGCCGATAAGGCAGACGCGCAAACAGCCCCGGGATGACGCAAGGCGTTGTCCCGGGCTTTTTTTGTGAAGAAGTGGGGGAGTAGGGGAGTGAGGGAGATTGAATCGTGCATAGCCTTGTTTTATAAATTGCCTCGAGGTTTAGCTCGGGGATAGAGCATCAGCCTTCACCGGGCTTTAGCCCGATCGGGCTGGGGCGAGGAGAGGATGTTTGTCCACGAAATAAGAAAGGAAGACACGAAATAAGAGAAGAAGACAGGAGGAAGAGAAAAGAATTTGTCCACGAAACAAGAAAAGAAGACACGAAATAAGAGACTTAGGCAGGAAGATAAGAAATGGAGTTTGTTCAGGAGATAAGAAAGGAGGACACGAAATAGGAAAGAAGAAAGGAAAGAGGAGGACGAATGTCGAACTAACGATAACTGAATGCTTCGGCCATCGATCAATGACCAACTATCAATAATCAACTATCATCGAGCACGGCCAACGATCAACGACCAACGATCAACGAACCACAAACCACGAACCACGAACCACGACCAACAAAAAAGCTCGCCGGCACATGTCCGACGAGCTTTGTTATTGTGAATCTGAGTTTACCAGATGCTCTTGCCTTCTTGGTTCTTGTGACATTCCGCGCATTGGAACCGCGAGATATCGCCGAGGTTTAGCGGATGCTTGAACGTCCGGTCGCCTTTGTGGCATGCGGCACACTGCCAGGTGTTGCGGTCGCCGAGCTCGACGGGATGTTGGAACTTTCCGTCCTGCGGTACGAACGTTTGTCCGGCGAAGGTCTGGTCGATGGTCGTGTGGCAGATGGCGCAATCGTTGCGGATCAGCTTGCCTTCGGGACTTGCGTGCTGGCCGTCGTGGCAGCGGAAGCAGCCCTGTGCCGTGAAATGGCCGATGTTATCGGTGTGTGCACGCCAATCGGTCTTCATTTCGGGGAAGAAATAGGTCTTATAAATTCGCTGCACCTCGGCGGAAGCAGCATTAACGGCATCACGGCGTGAATTATAGACATCGCCGTGACTCGTGCGGTAATAATCATCGAGCCGTGCCGCGATCGCGCCGAGCGCCTGGTCCTCGGTCGAATATTCCTGCGTCAACGCCTCGACCGCTTTTGCCTTGATGAACGGCAGTGACGGGTCGATGTTCCCGGCGGCCAGGGCATTATCGACCGCTTGATTGGGCGATAGGTAAATGTGCGTCGGCCGGTTATGGCAATCGATGCAGTCCATTCGGCGTTTCGGGGCCTGTTCGATCTGCTGCGCGGTCAGCGTGGCGTTCGAACGCGTATATTCAGTCACCGTGCCGTCCGCGGCCTTCATTCGGACCCATGGAATGTCCTGGCGCTTTTCGTCATTTGCAATATATGTGATCTCATTGGCGACGTTCATATGCCAATGGATGCCGCCGACCGGCCCGCCTTCTGGGCTTCCGCCGCCGACCTTGATGAGCATACGCGTGGTCCGGCGTGTGTTGTTCTCGTCATAGCCGAAATGATCGAAGACGCGGAGCTCTTCGCCGTTGTATTTTTCGGCCCAGTGGCACGCTTGGCAGGTTTCGTTCGCGGGCCGCATATTGTGGACCGGCGTCTGGATCGGGCGGTTGAAATCATTCGCGATGACGCCGTAAAGCTGGCGCATGCCGTTGAGCTTCGAGCGAACGTACCACTCGGCCCCGCCGCCGACGTGACAATCGACGCAGCGGATCTTGGCATGGGGCGAAGCCTGGAACGCGACGAATTCGGGCTTCATCACGGTGTGGCATTGCTGGCCGCAGAATTGGACAGATTCGGTATATTCGAACGCACGATAGCTGCCGAAGGCGCTCATGAAGAGAAAGACCATAGCCAGGCACAGGAAGACGACGAACGAGCGGCGCCGGGCCGGGTCGTTCAGGTCCAGGACAGGATAAGGCGCGATATGCGCGTCGGGGTTTTTCCGCCGCCGCCTCCGTTCTATCAGGGCTCCGGCAAGCATCAACAGCAGCCCGAACCCGAGCACGCTCGGCAGCAGAATGTAGGTGACAAGCACCGTATAGGGATTGTCGTGAGCGGCCGACAACTCCATTAGGACGAGCAGAGCAATACTGGTAAGGCTCGCCGCGACGATCGCGATGCCAGTGAAACTGATGTAATTCCTCAGAAGTCCGACGGCCTTTTCGCGTTTGGGCGCAGATTCTTCTTCCGGTGTTTTCGGAGTTTCGGGATCGACAGGTACCGCGTTTTCTTCGCTCATAGAGCTTTCTCCTTTGAATTGAATGAACAACAAGACCGCCGCCCGGCGGATTCAGCGGGCGGGCTAAAAATATCCCTCCAAAATACACCTGTGAGCACCCGGCGGAATTTGGGCTCCGAACGAGTGCTCACAGATTATCCAGGAGGGCAGTGAATTATCAACTACATCATCATTCGGCCGGCGGTGTCCGCAGGGCACGCATATGTGCGACGAGTGCTTTTGCCTGATCTTCGGTCATGCCTTTTGCGGCAAAGCCGGGCATAAAGGGCGGCTTCTCACCTTTCTTGCCTTCGAGGATCGCTTTTACGTGTTCCTCGTCGGAGGTTTCCAGGTTGAAGTGCTTTTCCGCCTTCGGGCTGTGGCACATCGCACATTTGGCCTTGTAAACTGCGGCCGTGTCGTCATCAACGGCAACCCTAACGGCCTGTACGCCGTTGGTGCCGAAAAACGTGAACGCCATCATCGGCATTACAACTATTGCGATCGCTATGAATTTAATACGGTCGAGTGTCATTTCGAAACTCCTAAACGTTTATGGATTTCAATGACGGCGACGTTATGTCGTTTCCGTCGCCATTAGCAATCGCAATATTCGTGCCAGCACTTTTCGGTGCTGCCGACGGTGCGAGACCGCCTAAAACATTGGTTTGTCAAAGATTTATAAGTTCACGCCGATGCGTGGAATTTCAACTGCCGCGGAAAATCCCGCGGTATTTCTAAAAGCTGAACGAGCCGCCCTGATGGCAGCGTTTGCAGTCGGCGAAATCCGTTCCACCGAAAGCCCGTTTGTTGTTGTGACAGGTGGCACAACTTTGCCCGGCAGACGCGAAGTGCATCGCGGGCCGTGGTGCCGTTACCTGCGAGCCGCGCGGGGCTCCTGCCTTGACGGTATGGCAGGACGCGCAGTTGAGCCCGCCGCCGCGATGGTCGGCGTGGCTGAAATTGAATTTGAAGGCGGCCGCCGACGCGGATGTCCGCGTGGGTTTGCCCGGGTCGTGACACGTGCTGCAGGACGCAATGTCCTGTTCGCCGGACTTGCTCTCGGGCTTATGGCACTGGAAACACGTCGTATGCGCGTTCGTGCCCGAAGGGACGGAAAGCGCGGCGCCGGCGGGTGAATGGCAGTCAGCGCAATTCGCGATGTTCCGGTGCGTGCCGTGGTCAAATTTCACGTTGAACGTCTCCAGCGTCGGGAATTTCGCGAGCTCGGCGGTATTCGGCCCCGTGTGGCAGATCGAACAGATCTGATGGTTATTGTCCTTGAATTCTTCAATATGGCACGAAGAGCAGGGGATATGGCCGGGAAATTTCATCGCGGCGGAATTATCTTCACGCGTATGGCAGACGAGGCAGGGCATACGGCCGTGCTGCGGATTGTCGTGCTTGAATTTGGAATAATCCAGGCCGGCCGGGATCGGCACGAGCGGTTCGGTCGCGGCCGGAACGGGTGCCGCGGCATTTTCGGATGCGGTATTGGTATTCGGCTGTTCGCCGCAAGCGAAAAGCGACAAGCCCGCGGCCAGCAGAAGCAGCCGGAACCACAGCCGGGCATTGGATCTGAATTTTGCCGCGTGTTCGTTCATGGGGTCATTGGCCCGACAGGGCGTTCAAGTGCGACGCCGGAATAGCGTCCTTTCCAAACGAGATATGGCATTTTATGCATTGGAACGCAGGGTTCTTTTTCCGCTGCTCGGCCTCGAAATTAAGTGCGCCGCCCTCGTCGACGGTCGAAGTGACGTGGCACATCGCGCACGATTCCAGGGTGACGCGTTTCGTCGCGGCCTTCGTAGTGTCCATTTTCGAGACGTTATGACAGGTGGCACACTCAAGGTCGTTATGGGCCATGAATTCGTGCCGGAACGTTCCGGATGAATCGCGATTGCGCCAGGCGTTCATAATGATCTTGTCACTGATGCCGCGCGCTGCCGGAGATCGGGGATCGAGATCGGAACGCGGCGGTTTTTCCTTTAACTTATGACACGCTGCGCAGTTGGACGGCGCGGGTTCGATACCCGAATCGACCGAATGGCACGTAAAACAGGTCGTATGGCCGATCGGCGATGTCTTGAACGTTCCTTTTTTAAGCCAGAATGCGTCGCCGAGGTTCGCGGGCGGTTTCAATATAAATTCCTCGTCCGAGTCGCCTTGCGGCAGATAGGTTTGATGGCATACGGCACAGCTTGCTTCGGCCTGGCGTTTCGCTGCGTAGGAAACGCGGACGAATTGAGCTTCGCCACGCGAATCGTTTTGCGAGACTATTTCTATATGTTTCTCATGCGGGAAACTCACGCCGAAATCTGAGACGGCCGTGCGGCCTTTTGCCGACTTGTCGAAGATCTCGCGCGGATTCGGGAACGGATGCCGGGCGCTGTTTCGCGGGCCGGGGTTCGTATGGCAGATCGAACAGATCGCCGGCGGCCGTCCACGGAAAAATTGCTGGCGGTGGCAATTGATGCACGAATCGTGACGCGGATAATCGGTGATGTCCGGAAATGCGGTATCGGCGCTTCGGACCTTTTTCCAATTTGGGCTCGGGAATTTGTGGCAATTATTGCAGGATTGCTGATGAGCCTTGGTGCTGTGATCAAATTCGGTATAACGACGCTGGGGCGCGGGTTCCGAATTTACCTCGGGCGGTTCGGAGGCGGAAGCCAGCGGCGCGGTGCGCGGCATCACGAAGGCAGCCGCGGCCGCAAGCAGGAATACCGCAACGACGAATATCCTAATTCGTCGCGGGCTGATCAATTTGCTTTTGGTGTTTGGTCCGAGCGGCATATGCGACCTCGAAAAGTCTTTGGAATGCATTATATACGGCTTTTGCCAAAACCTAATGTGACATCGGTCACATAGGTTAAATGTGCCAGTTTGTTATATTTGTGCGAAATAATCCGCAGTTCGGCGAAGAAGTTCGTGGCTTAAGCGAGAAGGCAGATCGCAGCAAATACAATTCAAATAGCAGGCATGACCGCCATAAGTACTTTTAACCTAAGACGAAAGCGAGCTTTTCTCATAGAGACGAAGAAGGCGTTTCGCGAACGGCATATTTATTGCGGAATGCCGCAGCGGCAAGGTTTTTAAGAGAGGAACCAAAAGAACGCTATGTCCGCATTAGAAGAAACAGTCAACAAAGCCGGTTTGAGTCTTCCGGCCGAAAAACGGCGCGGCAATTCACTTGTCTCCAGATTTCTAAAAACGCTGAGTTCTGTGCGGTTCGGCGTTTTTCTGCTCATTCTGCTCGGGGCGGGGTGCATGGTCGGAATGCTGGTCATGCAGGAGAACGTACAGGGATTCGATAATTACTACAATGCGCTGACGCCCGCGCAGCGACTGGTTTACGGCCGGCTCGATTTTTTCGACATTTATAACGCCTGGTATTTCAACGCGCTGCTGGGGCTGTTATCGATAAACATTATTCTTTCGTCGATCGAAAGATTTCCGAAAACATGGAAGATGGTGGCGCACCCGAACGTTGCAGTTCCGGTGCGCTGGATACGCGATCAGAAGCCATCCGATTCGATCGAAATTACGGGTGACGAGAGCACCGTGAGAGAGACGGTCGAGACGGCGCTTAAAGGTGCGGGCTGGCGCAGGACAAAGACGGCGGAAAAGGGCGGAAAGACGTTCGTTTTTGCCGAATCCGGCGCCTGGAACCGTCTTGGGGCTTATCCCGTCCACGTTGGGCTGCTGACGATATTTTTAGGAGCTTTCCTGACGGGACAGCTCGGAAGCAACGGACAGATGCCGCTGACCCCGGGACAGACGACGGACCTTACTTATGAAACGGTGTTCGAACTCGACCAAGTAAATCAGGTGACCAAGAAACTGCCGTTCGAGATCGCCTGCACGGACATCGAGCAGAAGCTGATCCGCAATGCTGACGGCATAAACGCCGGAAATACGATCGACTGGGTCACGCGTATAGTGGTCCGCGACGAAACCGGCGAAACCGAAGGAACGGTGCAGATGAACCGTCCGTTCGACTATCGCGGCTACAGGTTCTTTCAGGCGAGCTATGTGCCGGTCGGGCGTGCGCGAAACGTGACGCTGACAGCAGCTTCGGCCGACGGTTCGGGCGAACAGGAAATACGCATACCGCGCGGCGGCGAAGCGTCGCTGGCCGATGGCACACGAGTCAAATTAACCAGTTTCCGCGGGAAATACAGCACGGGGCCGGAAGACCCGAACGAGGACACGTCCGGTTATCCTAATCCGGCCGCCGTCCTGCAGGTAGTTCCGCCCGGGTCTCCTCCGCAGACCGCGTACGCGTTCGGGCCCAAAATGGCCGACATTCCGATCGCGAAAAAGCCGGTCGCGGGTTATACATTTCGGCTGATCGATTTTGAAAAGGTCGGCGATCAGCATATTTTGGCGGTGCAACGCGACCCCGGTGCGAACGTGGTCTATATAGGCTTTGCTCTGCTGTGCCTGACGCTGGCGGCGGTGTTCTTCTTTGCCCACCAGCGGGTATGGGCCGCGATCGAACCGATCGGCGAGGGCCGCTATAACGTTATCTTCGGTGGAAACACGAACCGCAGTCCTAATGCATTTGAGGAAAAATTTGCACGCATGATGAACCGTCTTCGAAAGGCGAATGCGTCGAACCAAATAAACATATGAACCAGGAAATTCTGAACAAACCGATCCTGCTTCCGGACGAATCCGAGATGCCAGTGGACCTGGCGGCCGCGGCGTGGTCTTTCGTTCCGTTCATCATCGCGATCGTCGGCTCCATCGCCGTAGTTGTGCTGCGGATCGAAATGGGCGGCGAGAGATTCATCAGCGACGGCGCCCTGATGATGTTGGCGCTGGCCTCTTATCTGACGGCGGCTGTGTTTTATCTTACTAATTTTTACGCACCTTTTCGGTTCGCCGAAAAACTGGGGTTGTGGGCGGCGACGCTCGGGGTGTTCTTTAACTTTTCGAGTTGGCTGGTGCGCTGGGTTGCCGATTATGACCGCGAGGTCGAGATCTTCGTGCGGCAGGGAAGAGACCTGGCCGAGATGCCATGGATGTTCCGGTATGTACCGTTCGCGAACCTGTACGACTTGAGCCTTGCATTCGCGTTCGGCGCGGGCGTTACGACGCTGCTCGTGATGCGCCGGCCGCATTTTCGGCTGGTTGCGGCGCTGTCACTGCCGCTGGCGGCAATAATTCTCGTATTGGCGAGGTTTATCGGAAATGAATTCGTGGACCTGCCGCCGGTGCTGGATTCGTATTGGCGGCCGATCCACGTCGGTGTCGCGTCGCTGAGCTATGGTATCGCGCTCGTCTGTTTTGCCGTCGCGGTGCTTTATCTGCTCAAGGACGGCCTGAAAGTCGAGAAAATGGCGATCTGGACGGGAATATTCTCGCTGTCGGTCTTTGCAACGGTGAGCAAATTCAGCGTGTTCGCGCCGGCGACATTCGGGACATATACGTCGTCGACATTCGTCGGTACGTCGCGGATGTCTCTGGCACTTCGTGCTGATATTCCATACGTCGGCTGGCTGATCGTGCTGGCTGCGGTGCTGCTGGTCGGATCGATGATCGCTTACGCGATGTATGCTGCTAAAGACGACCTCAACGCTCGGCGCATCGGGCGGTGGCTGACATTCGCGGCAATGATCGTTCAGGGAGCGGGCATAACGACATTGGTTTACCAGGTCAAGAACATCCCGAACGTGTTGGCTCAGATAGATACAGCCCAGTACGAAAAATTCGCCGTTTGGATGCTGCAGCAGGAACAGGTGCCGCAAACGCAGATCAACACGATGGGTTCGCAGCAGCTAATAGGAATGGCGGCCAATTGGGTTGCGGAAAACGGTGAGAAGCTTCGGCTGAGCCTTAACGCAAATCCGGTCGAACTGTCGGCACTGATCACGGCGTTTGCCGGAACGTTCTTTATCGTGCTATTCAGCATAAAGACGGAAAAGTTTCGTGCGGCGTTGCCCTCGGCGGAAACGCTTGACGGCCTGATGTACAAGCTTGCCGGTATAACGTTCGCGGGATTGGCTCTGCTGCTAATTACCGGAGCGGTCTGGGCGAACGAATCGTGGGGAAGATACTGGGGATGGGACGCAAAGGAAACGGGCGCGCTGGTGGCATGGCTGACATACGCGGGATTTTTGCATTCGCGGATCGGATACGGATGGCGCGGAAGGCGTTCGGCGTATTTCGCTATCGTGGCGTTCCTGTTCGTGATATTCACATATTTGGGCGTCAGTTACCTGCTGCCCGGGCTGCATTCATACGCATAAGATTATGATCAACAAAGAGAATATATTGTTTGGAGTGGTTGGCCTGCTGGCTGGATTGATCGTCGGGTTCATGTTCGCGAATTCCGTCAATCAGGGCGCAGGGGGCGGAAATGCGGGAACGTTCGCGGCGAACACAATGCCCGCGGGACATCCGCCGGTGCCGGGATCAGAAGCGCCGGGCGGACAGGGAATGCAGAACGTTCCTGAGGTTCAGGCCGCGATAGATAAGGCACGCGCCGAACCGAACAATTTCGACGCACAATTGAAAGCCGCGGAGTTCTATTATCAGATACAGCGGTTCGAGGGAGCTCTGGAGTTTCTGAAACAGGCGAACAAACTGCAGCCGGACAATTACGACGTGCAGGTCCATATGGGCAACGCCTATTTCGACAGCGGCAAATACGACGAAGCCGAGAAATGGTACAACACGGCGCTGGCGAAAAAGCCGGATGACGTGAGCGTACGAACGGACCTCGGGCTGACGTATATCTTCCGCGAGAATCCGGACTACGACCGGGCAATCAAGGAGTTTACGACCTCGCTAGAGAAAGAGCCGAACCACCCGCAGACGTTGCAAAACCTGGTGGTCGCCTACACAAAGAAAAAGGACACGGCGAAGGCGAACGAGACTCTTGCGCAGCTCGAAGCTATGGACCCGACGAACACGACGATCGCCAAGCTCCGAGAGGAGATACAGGCCCTCGGGAAGTAGCGGAAGCATTCCTGAAACTTAGTTAATAGCCTGCGAATGGGGAGGGGCAGATGTACAGCTGTCGACGTCATTTGGGGCTATTAACTATTTTGCGTTTATGCTACGCTACCCGCATTATGAAACACCTCATCACCGCACTGTTGATAGTGCTCTCACTCGCAATATTTACTGCCGCGCAGGACGACGAAGGATTTGTCGGGCCGGTCGCGTCGGAGATCCCGGCGCCGACGGATTATCCGGACATCGCGATCGCAGCGGGTTTTGGCGGTACGATCGTCGTGAATGTCAAGATCGATAAGGACGGAGACGTCGTCGGGATCGAAAGCGTTTCGGGGCCGGATTCGGTTTGTCAGAGCGTCACGCACCCGGCGATCGCTGCCCTGCGTGACGTGTCGGTCGAAGCCGCAAAACGTGCGAAATTCTCACCCGCGACGAAAGACGGAAAACCGGTCGAATCGTCTATCGGGATAAATTATAAATTTGGGGACCTGCCAGCGGATTGGCCGTTTGGAAGTTCCGGCACCGTCAAGCAATATGCGGCCGCGCCTAGGTCTGAGAATAGGGCGAAAGTCGCAACGACAAAGGACGACGATAAGCCCGCCAACCCCGCAGATGTTGAACGGCCGGTGAAAGCCCCAAAGGGTGACGATCAAGACGTTTATACGATCATCCGTGATCCTGCTCCTCGCCAGGACGCCATCATCGAGGCCGGTCCGTCGAATTCTACACGCTCCACCAAACATATCAGCGGCGGCGTAGTTAACGGCAAGGCGATAATGCTGCCGAAACCGCCGTATCCGCCCGCCGCGAGGGCTATTCGTGCGTCGGGGGCGGTGAGTGTCCAGGTAATGATAGATGTTAACGGCGAAGTTTTCGCGTCCAGAGCTGTTTCAGGCCATCCGCTGCTGCGTGCGACCTCAGTAAATGCCGCCTGCGGCGCAAAATTTTCACCCATTCAGCTCGAAGGCCAGCCGGTAAAGGTCTCAGGTATTATCACGTACAACTTTGTGCCATAACAATGACTAAAGAAGTAGACATGCCGATCGCCTGCACGCTGAAAAGCGAAGAATTTCACAGGCGCGAGTGCGAGGTGCAGGAAGGCTTGATGTCCCGCGTAATCGAACGGGTCGAAACGGACGAAGGCTATGCGTATTGGTTTGCCGCGGACGTAATGCCTGATATCGCGGAATTTATCGATCTGGAGCGACAATGCTGCCCTTTCCTCGATTTTCGACTGTCGGTACCGCGCGGCGGTGGGGAAGTTCTGCTTGAACTATTCGGCCCGGCAGGCGCGAAGGAATTTATCGGCAAGACGTTCCGGCCGGCCGCCGTTTAAAGGTTTCTTATGATCGACATAGTAATCCCTTATCGCGACCGCAGTATCGGTTCGATGGATGTGAGGCGTGTGCTGCCGTATGCGAAGCGCCGATCTGTCGGGCCGTTCGTTTTTGTTGACGATTTCGGCCCGGTCGAGGTAGTTCGCGGCGATTCGCTCGACGTTTTGCCGCATCCGCACATCGGGCTCGCGACGGTGACCTACCTGTTCAGCGGAGCGATGACCCACCGCGACAGCATCGGTTCGCATCAGGTGATAAAGCCCGGCGAGGTGAATTGGATGACGGCCGGCCGCGGAGTCGCGCATTCCGAACGCGTGTCGGACGCGCCGGTGCAGCCGGGTGAAAAATTGATCGGCGTGCAGACTTGGGTTGCGCTGCCCGAAGCTCATGAAGAGGATGAGCCGTCGTTCGCGCACCATGGCGTTAACGACCTGCCATTCACCGATGCGGAGGGAATGCATGTAAAGGTGGTCCTGGGCGACGCGTTCGGGCTGCGTTCGCCCGTGGCGACCCTCGGCGATCCGGTTTATGCGGAATGCAGGCTCGCGAACGGCGTCCGGATGCCGCTGCCGGCCAACATCGAAGAATCAAGCGTTTATATTCTAAAAGGGGCGCTGTTGATAGACGGCCGGCGGTTCGAATCAGGAACGATGGTCGTATTTAAGGCAGGTTCGGAACCGATCGTCGCAGCCGACGGCGACGCACTGTTCATGTTCATAGGCGGAGCAAGACTCGAGAAACCGCGGTTCATGTGGTGGAATTTCGTGTCAACGTCGAACGACCGCATCCGGCAGGCGCAGGAAGATTGGGCACAGCAACGTTTCGCGAAAATACCTGGTGATTCCGAAGAATACGTCTTGCTGCCGGATGTGGGACATCCGAAGCCTACGCCGCAGCCATTGTAAAGTTAATCGCGAGAACCGGCGTTTGAAGTAAGCGCGGGACGCGGCAGATATTCTTCCAGCAATTGTTTGAGCAGGTCGAAATCGACCGGTTTGCTGATAACGCGGTTACATCCCGCGGCGAGAGCTTCAGTAATAAATTCAGCGCTGAATGCTGTTATTGCGACGATCGGCGTGTCGGAGATCCCGTCGCTGTCGCGAATGATCCGTGTCGCCTCGATACCGGTCATTTCCGGCATCGCGATGTCCATCAAGATCAAACCTGGTTTTTCGTTCAATGCCTGTTCGACCGCTTTATTTCCATCGGCGGCCTCGATCACATCGTAGCCCTGCCGCTGTAGGAAAATGGTCATTAGCTCCCGTGTGTCTTTGAAGTCTTCGGCCACCAATACCTTCTGCATACTTCTATAATAGTTAAAGTTGCTCATGCGTTCAAATACGTGTTGTGCAGGAGACGTACGACCCGTAAATTGGGGAGAGAAGCCTAACCAGGCTTTAGGAGATTCCGTATTTATCCGGAGAATGGGATCGTGAACCGAACATCCCCACGATTTTGAACCGCGAACGAACGTTCGTCTGTTAGCCACCGTACGTAAGACCGCGATACTTTGGGGAAATAATCCAATAACGCCAGCACAGCAGTTCGGAGACGCCAACCTGTGAGGAACAACCTTCAATTCGAACCGTTCAGCCATCGACCGAGCCGGCTTGCCACGTCGATTATGGATTTGCTAGTATGCTCGTTTGCGGCGGACCGCCGCATCCCGATCAGCCGGTGTAGCTCAGTTGGTAGAGCAGTTGATTTGTAATCATCAGGTCGGGGGTTCAAGTCCCTTCACCGGCTCCAGATCTAATTCAAGAATTCAGTAAGTGACGGAATCGCGAGACGGCTTCAAATGCCGTCTTTTCGGGCGTTGGACAGAGAGCGGTGACACTATGATCCGGTCGGTTTGGCCGCCGAAGCCGCTAGCACGGCCCGGATCTCGCCGTATGAATAATCGTCGCCGAGCATCTGTTTTATTGGCGAAAGTGCACATGTATCGCCGCTGCATGTTTCGATGGCACTTTTGATCGTTGTGATCTTTTCGATAGGGACGAGCTCATCGAGGCGTATCTCTCCGCTTTCGACGAAGCGTGCCATGTGGCCTTCGATGGTCGAGAGGCCGAGGCTCCGAGCGGCCGCGATCTCGACAGCGGACATTCCGCTGCGAAACATATCGTACGAGATCCGGTGTGTACTGCGTCCTGAGGCGTCACGCTTCTGCGGCACCTGCCTCTTCGTTCGCCGCTTGAGGCCGATCCGCGAATCAAGATCATTTACTGCGCAATAATCCTGGACCTTCCGCAAAAACTCCTCGCCATATTTTTCGAATTTGAGATCACCGACGCCGGAAATGCGCTTCATTTCACGTTCGTCCTGCGGCAGATACGAAGCCATTTCGATCAGCGTGGCGTCGGAGAACACGACATACGGCGGGACGCTGTCACGAGCGGCAAAATCACTGCGCAGCTTTCGAAGAATTTCGAAAAGTTCCTGAATATACGGCGGTGCTTCGCGCTCAACCAGGCCGGTTTTCTTCGGGGTTATTGCAGCTTTCACGAGTTGGACCGTGGTTTTGCCTTGCAGCACATCCATGCTCTTGTCGGTCAGTTCCAAAACCGGATATTCACCGTCGGACTTTTTGAGAAGGCCCTGAGCTATCAGATCTTTGATGTGATCTAACCACGCTTCGCGCGAAATGTCCGCACCGATCCCGTATGTTATCAGTTGTTTATGCTCATCGCGGACCGACCTCGCTTGCGAGCCGCGGAGGAGGTCCACAATATAATTGATCCCGAATCTCTGGCCGGTACGAACGACTGCGCTCAGTGCTTTTTGAGCTATGATCGTACCGTCGAAGAATTCAAATTTTGTCGTACAGTTGTCACAGTGGCCGCAGCGTCCTGAAAAGTCTTCGCTAAAATATTCGAGCAGGAATTTACGGCGGCAGGTTCTCATTTCACCGTAGTGCGCCATCTGCTCGAGCTTTCGCAGCATGATCTTTGTCTGCTGGGAATTACCCTCGACGGTCGCGAAATTCTGCAGCTTTTGCACGTCACCCCAAGAGAAGAACAGCAACGCGTCGCTCTGCAGGCCGTCACGTCCCGCGCGTCCGGTTTCCTGGTAATAACTTTCGATGTTCTTCGGGAGGTCCATGTGGACGACGAACCGCACGTTCGATTTATCGATACCCATTCCGAACGCTATGGTAGCGACGATGATCTTTGCTTCGTCATTTACGAACGCGGTTTGCCGCCGGTCGCGAACCGCCTTATCGTGGCCGGCGTGGTATGCGATCGCGTTAAAGCCTGCTTCGGAAAGATCTTCGGCAAGTGAATCGACAGACGCGCGGCTAAGGCAATAAATTATTCCACTTTCCTCTTTTCGATCTGCGAGAAAATCGAGAAGCCGGTCGAACGATCTTTGTTTAGGTTCGACCGCATAGAAGATATTCGGGCGATTGAAGCTCGATTTGAAAAGCTCGGCGTCGGCAATGTGTAGTCGTTCGACGATATCATTTCGAACGAGCGTGTCGGCGGTCGCGGTCAGGGCGATGACGGGAACTCGGGGAAATTCGGTTTTCAGCTTTCCGAGCTGGATGTATTCGGGGCGAAAATCGTGTCCCCAACTCGATATACAGTGAGCTTCGTCAATAGCGAAAAGCGAGACGTTTATTTCGCGCAGAAAATCGATGAACCTGTCGCCGCTCTGGAGCAATCGTTCCGGAGCGATATATAAAAGCTTCAAAGTTCCGCTGCGGACCGCTTTGAAGACCGCAACTTGCTCGGCCGCCGTCTGGGTCGAATTCAAGAAGGCCGCCTCGACACCGTTTGCGCGAAGCGAGTCGACCTGGTCCTTCATCAATGCGATCAGCGGCGATATTACCACCGTCAGGCCGTCCAGCATCAAGGCCGGGATCTGGTAGCAAAGAGATTTGCCGCCGCCGGTCGGCATAAGCACCACGCAATCGCGTCCCGACAAAACGCAGGAGATCGCCGCTTCCTGATTCATCCGAAACGAATCGTACCCGAAACGATGCTTTAATATCTCGCTGGCTTTTTCGATCTGTTCAGTACTCATTGCGATCAACAAACGGTCACCGACCGGCCTCAGGATACCTAGTCGAGATCGATCAAACTCTGACCAGTACTATTGTAAATGGGATTGCTGACAGCCGCTATCGGGAAGCTTTGATTCCCAAAATTTCGGGCAGCGCATCGCATGCGGTCGTGCGGATCGAAACATCGAATGCGTGGGTCAATTCAGTTTCCTCCGGGTTGACCTCGATAAGAAAAGCCCCTTCGCGTTTGGAGATCTGCGGGATGTAGTTCGCGGGATAGACCACCGCAGATGTGCCGACGACGATACAGACGTCACATTGGGCCGCCATTTCATAAGAGTCGAGCAGATCGTCCTCATTCAAAGCTTCGCCGAATAAGACTACGTGCGGCCGCATCGAATCGGCACAGGCCGGACAGACAGGCGGGCGTTCATCTTCGGGCAGCGTGAACAGCGACGACAAATGGCCGCATCCCAAGCACCTTGCAGTATTGATATGACCATGCAGTTCGATAATATCCGTCGATCCGGCGGCGCGGTGCAGGCCGTCGATGTTTTGGGTCACCAATGATATCTTTTCGTATCGTTCATTTTGCTGTGCAGCAGCGATCGCATTGTGGGCCGCGTTCGGTTCGCATCCGGAGATAATTCCTCGCCGGTAATCGAACCACTCCCAAACTAACGGAAGATCTTCGCTGACCATACGGGCTGACGAAAGCTCCTGAAAAGGCATCCCGCGCCATGTATTGCTGCAGCCGCGGAAGGTCGGAACGCCGGACTCCGCCGAGACACCGGCGCCGGTCAGGATCAAGATCTTAGACGCTTCCGCGACGGCGTCAATTGCTTTTTTTAGATCGATCTCAATATTCATAACGTGGGGCGTTTTCGAAATGCCGGAAACCAAGTAGCTCGTGCGATCCCGACGTAATCCGCTCAAAAGGTGAAAATGCTAACAGCGTACAAATTCTCTTACACGATTTCAAACCGCCTATTACCGGGCCCGTCACAGTCGCCGTTAAACAACGAAAAAACTTGTTGACCTTAACGGGCCGGAAAGATTAAGATAGACAATGCCCATTTGGCTGTCCGTCAGCGGCCGCCGACCAGTATCTTTACGATTCCACCGAACTTTTCAATTTTTCAACTAAAGGAGAAAATCGTGAATTTTCATAAATTTTCAATCAGAGCTTTTGGCCTTGCGTCGCTGTTCGCTGTTGCCGGCGCGTTGCCGGCCGCGGCTCAGCAGCGGTCAAATGACGGCCTCGTAATCGTCAACCGTGACAGCCGTGCGATGGCGGTTGCCGGAAAGAATAACCTCTACTGTGCGGGATACGTGCAGACCGCACCATTGAACACGGCGCCGAAAGAGACGACCCCGCTCGCCAACAAGATCTTCGGGGCCGAGAACGAGCAGGAGAAATTTCAATACGGCCAGAATGATCATCTGTTCATTAACGGCGGCTCGAACAAAGGTGTCAAGGTTGGTGATATGTTCGCCGTGATCCGTCCGCGCGGTGAGGTGGACAGCCCGTGGACAAAGAAAGGCGAATTGGGTGTTTATGTCCAGGAACTCGGCGCTCTAGAAGTGGTCGATGTAAAATCCGATCATTCGGTCGCCGTTGTTACCACATCATGCGACGGCATTTTGCTTGGCGATCTGATCGTTCCGATTCAGCCGCGTGTAAGTCCGACCTGGCAGGCGCGGCCGATGCTTGACCGTTTTGCCGATCCCACAGGTAAGGCAACGGGCCGCGTTTTCATGGCCCGCGATATGCATGAGATGATCGGCCGCGACCAGATCGTTTATGTCGATCTCGGTGCTGAAGACAGCGTGCAGGTCGGCGATTATCTGACCGTATGGCGTCCGCTCGGCAAGGGGCATCTGTTCATATCGGACGTGGATGAATCTGTTGCAGCGCGGCAGGAAAATTATGCCAGCGATAAGTTCAAGGGCGGGAGATTTTCGAACCAGGCGGCAAGAAAGTACGGATCGAAAGCGAACCGCAAGGTCGTCACGACCGAGGCCGCAAAGGCGTATCGCCCCGATGGGCTCAGGAAGGTCGTAGGCGAAGCTGTGGTACTGAACGTCAAGGAAAAGACGGCTACCGTTGTGATCACGCGGACGGCGCAAGAGATCGTCACGGGCGATTACGTCGAAGTACAGTAGGATTACCTCTAGATGAGTAAAGCAGAAGGAGCCTTCGGGCTCCTTTCTTGTTTGAATTCCCGCGAATACCTCGAATACACTCGCGCGAACCGGCTGAAAGTCTATGCCGTTAAACGGCCCTCCGGCGTAGACCTTTGGTTAGAGTTGGGCATTGCGTTCGCGTACGAAATGGGCGAAGTAGTCGTACATCGACCAAATGGCGGTAATGACGGCCACCCAGAGGGCGCCGCGGCCTACGAGGTAGCCGAAGACCTTCCAATCATTAGCGGTAAGTGACAGACGGCCGAGGTTGTAGAAGGCATTTCTAACCTCTTCGACTTCCCAGAAGCTGAAATAGGGATATTCAAGGCCAAAATTTGACACGGGCGGAGCGCCGGTCGCCGCAGCGACGAGCAGCGCGACGATCGCGACGCATTGAGCCCACATTTTGATCTTTCCAATGCTCTGTGCTTGGATAATGATGCCGTCGGCAGCGGCCACGGAACGAAGCCCTGTGACGATGAATTCACGGCCGATGATCACGACGACCGTCCACGCGGGAGCCAGATGTTTTTCGACAAGAACGATCAGGGCCGCAGAGACTAATAGTTTATCCGCGATCGGGTCGAGAAGCTTTCCCAGGTTCGAAACCTGATTCCGCTTACGGGCAAGATGGCCGTCAAGGATGTCCGTAAGCGACGCCGCAAGAAACAATGCGATAGCGAGAGCGTATCCGCTAATACCGACCCAACGCTCCGCGACGGGCGTCAAAAGAACGACGACAAGAAGCGGGACAAGCAGGATACGTGCAAGCGTCAGGTAATTCGGCAGATTCACGGCTGAATAAAGTGTAAGGCGCGGGGCGGGAAAGTTCAAGAAATTAGCCGCTGTCGTTAATATTCATTTAAAGGCGCTCCTATGACCTTTGAATGATGAAAGACGACGAATAGAAAAACTCCTGAAATAACAGGCGCGAACCGGCAGGCCGCCCGATGTTCACGGCAGAAAGCCGAGGTTTGAGCTCGAGAAATTGCCGATATTCGGAAATACGGCGGATTGGTCGGCTTGCGAGAGGCCAAACCAGCGTGCAAGCGTTGCGGCGTATTGATCGACGGATGTCGTCGGGATCCAGCGTCCGCGTGCGCCGGTGCCGCTGTCGGTGTCGTCGGGGCCGGCGGTGCCCATTGTCAGCGTCGGGAATGGCGTGCCGTTGGCCGTGTTCATTCCATAAAAATCACCGCCAAGGACCGAACCGCCAATAACGAACATGTGACTGCCCCATGCGTGATCGCTGCCGACGCCTGTGCCCGAACCGGCGGGATTGAGCGTTCGGCCGAAGTCCGACATCGTGAACGTCGTGACATTGTTCGACACGCCCTGGACGACCATTTCGTCGTAGAAGGCCCGAACGGCCTGGCTGAACTGTGACAGAAGATTTGTGTGGTTTACAAGCTGATTCGTATGCGTGTCGAAACCGCCGAGCTGAACATAGAAGATCTGCCGGTTGACGTTCAAATCGAGGCGTTTTTTGATAAGCCGTGCGACCTGTTTCAGCTGCAGGCCGATGCCAGATGTCGGGAAGGGAACGGTCACTTCCTGAAACGTCGCGAGCGCGGTATTTGCCTGGATGGCAAGGTCGGTGACGTGGCTGGCGGCGGCGACATAATTGGCATCCAGATCGTGCGTACGCAGTTGGTTGAACGCCGTACGCCGCGCCGTGCCGCCGGTGTTGCCAAATCCGACCGGATTGAGGACGTTCGCGAGGGAAGTGTTCGCATTCGCGATCGCCATCGGCAGCGTCGTCTGGCCGGCCGTGAATAATTGCGCGCCGCTGATCGAAGTGATCATTGGGATCAGGCCGTTCGGATTATTTGAGGCGGTCAATCGGTCGGAAACGCGTCCGCCCCAGCCTGTGAAGGCCTGCGTGTTGGCGATGCTTGTCTGCGACTGGGCGACCTGATCGGAATGCGAGAAAAGCTGGTACGGACGCCAAGACGGGTTCGACTGGTACTGGGCCTTGGTCAGCGGGCGGACGAGCGTTCCGACGTTGGTGGCGACCGCCATTTTGCCTTGCGACCAAAGTTCGTGAATGCCGTTGTTCGCACCGCCGGCGACGGGGCCGAGTGCCGGATGCAGGCCATAGGTCAAACCATTCATACGCGGGACGGCTATCGGCAAAAGTTCTGCTTGCGAAAGCGCGAGGCCCTGCGGTGTACGCGCGGCGCTGTAGGCGGTATAATTACTGAGGTAAGTGTCGTTATGGTTGGGGACGACCATGTTATTGGCATCGTTGCCGCCGGAAAGATAGACGAGGACGAGTGCCTTGTAATTTTCACCGCCGAACTCTTTTTCGCTAGCTTCGTCATCGATCTTTTGCGCAAGAGCGCTCATCAGGCCGAAATGCTCTATTTGTGTCGCAAGAGCCGCCATGGTCAGCCCGCAGCCCGACCGGATCAGAAATTCACGTCTTGATTGATTCATTTTCATCACCTCTGCACCTGATACTGCGACGACGTCGCGACGAGATAAAGGGCCTGCTGAGCCCGTGCCAGCGGGTTCGACGCGGCGATCGAATTTACGGCCGTCAGGATCGTTCCGCGCATTTGCTGCGACATCGTGTTATGCATCATCCGCTGGTTCAGTACGTCGAGAAGTTGATTGCCGGTCGCATCGGCCGCAGCAAGCGCCTGTAGTTCGCTGAGGTTTATCGCGGTGCCGAGCGGCGTGTTCGGCATGCTGACATTGACACGGTTGTAAACGACGGTATTACCGAGGTTTGCACGTGCGATGGACGTTCCTGTCGTCATCAGGGCGAACTCGGGGCCCGGCATGGCGGTTCCCGGGACTATGTAGTCGGGGGAATAGAAATTAAAGACCGTCGGCGAATTGAAAACGTTCTGCCCGAGCGGGTTCGTTAGGCCGTTGACGACACCGTCGCTCTGCTGCGACAGGTCGGCGGAGGCGACGTTAAAATGGCGCATGACGTTGGTGACCAGTTGCACGGGTTCGCGGAGTTTGCCATAGCCAGGGTCGGTCTTGGCGTCGCCGCGGGCTTCGGGGTCGAGCAGGATCGCCCGGACTACCGCCTTCATATCGCCGCGCACGCCGAGGCCGTTGTTGTTAAACACGGCGGCAACACGGCCTACATACGCCGGTGTCGGGTCGCTGGTGACAAGATGCTGGATCAGGTATTTACTGACAAACGGCCCAACATTCGGGTGGTAAAAGATATTATCGAGTGCGAGGTCGAGTTCAACGTTCCCGTTCATTCCGGCGGGAATGTTTACGTTCGGAGCTCCGGGATAGGAGAGCAGAGTTTTCGCCGTAATGTCGTGGTTGTTCTGATTCAGCAGCATCGGGTCGATATAATTCGGTGCGCCGATCGTGCGGTTCGGGCATTGAGCCGCGTCTTCGCATCCGCGCCATCCCGTGAACACCTTGGTGAAATTATTCACCATATTTTGGTCATAGGTCGGGATCGGATCGTTCTGGCCGTCCAGAATCAGTGTGCCGTCCTGGTTAAGCATGAATAGGCCGATCGTGAACAATTGCAGGATCTCGCGCGGATAATTCTCGTTCGGATTGGTGCGCGTGCTGCGGATCATGTCCAGATAATTTCCCATCGCCGGATTGAGCGTCATTTCCTTCATCAGCGTCCGGTAATTTCCAAAGGCGGTGCGGGAAAGGATCTTGTGATACTCGATCATCCAGCGCGACTGCTGCGTATCGACGCCGGAGACGACCCACATTTGTGCAAGTGCCCACGCGACGCGATGGCGAAGCTGTGCATCCCCGTAAAAAGCTTCCTTGAAGAACCAGTTCTGAACCGGGTACATCGAATAATGGTCCCGAGTGCAGGCTCTGTATTCCGGCGTCGTATTCGGCAGGAACATGCCGCAGCCCGTCGTTGCGTCGTCGGTGTTCGTACTTCTGAGCGGAATGTTCGGATACGGAGTATTCGCGCTTGGGTAAGGAGCTTCGAACTGTTCGGCAAGCCATGTCCGAATGCCGATGCGGCGGATTCGGTTGTCGAGTTCGACCGTTGGCCCAAATGTCGCCTGCTCCAGGAACCGGATTCGATCGCCGGACCAACGATAGCCGACATAATCGGACGTAGGAGCCGTCTTTTTCGAATTCGCGCCAAATTTCGACAGTGGCGTCGAGGCGGCTCCCGGATCATCCTTGACGGCGCCGCCAACTGCACCGAGGCCGAGGCGGACGCGGTTGCTGGTCAGGCCGCGCCAAGTGACGCCAACCAGCACATCGCCATCGGCGGCCGGGCCGTTCCAGAACCCGAGCGAATCGCGAAGCTCTGCGGTCAGAATGTAAACGCCCTTTTGCGTGGCGGAAGGCTGAAGATCGACGACTGGGAAACGGTATATCCTACCCGCAGCGTCTTCGACATACATTCGAAACGCATTTGCCGATTCCCCCTCCATTAGGTCGAGATTCGTGATCAGAAAATTCACCTTTTGGCCCGGAAAAAACACGGATTGGGCGGCGACAGAACGTTCCCGGCGTTTGATGCCTGAAACCGACTCGGCCAGCGCTCGCGTGGAATCTTCTGCGCTGATAAGCACAGGTGCAGGTGAATTCGGATCCGGATCCTGCTGTGAAATGACGGGAATTGCCGACAAGAAGACCGCGGCGATCGCGGCCGATATTCGCAACAGGACGCGCGAATTCGCGAATAACATACCCTTTACCCTCCTAAGGTACAGATCGATAGGGCTAATTTTGATTTGAAGTCTTTTGAACCGGTAAAGTTGGGATATGGCTGAACTGACCGGTTCGCAGCCTATACTTTAAATAAATTGCTAATACTTAACAACTTTATTTTTGCTTGAATCCCGATAATCTCTTTAGACGAAGCAAATGGCGGTTTGGCCGAAGTCATTTGAAAAGGATCTGTCAGCGGCGATCCCAGGCAAAGCTTGAAAAGATCAAATTTATCGTAAGTCGCTCAGGTCCAGACAAAAATATCATTGGTGTTTTCCGGCCCCGCGATTATTGTAGGAAATATGACGAAGACCGTTTATATCGACACGCCGGATAATTTCAGTTTCCGGCACACGATCTACAGCCACGGCTGGTGCGAGCTTGCGCCGTTCGAGATCGACGAGGAAAACTGGCGATTGAGCTATGTTTTTCGCTGCCGTGAGACGGGAAACGCTGCTTCAGCGACGATCAGCGATGCAGGCGGCAGACTGAAGATAACTCTGAACGGTGAAAAGATAGATAAGGCGGGACTGGCACGCGACGTAAAGCACTTATTGCGGTTGGATGACGACATGAGCCCGTTCTACAAAACGATTCGCAAGGAAAAACGCCTTTCGTGGGTCGAGCGGTCAAACGCTGGACGGCTGATGCGGTCGCCGACGGTTTGGGAAGACCTCGTAAAGACGATCTGCACAACCAATTGTTCATGGTCGCTGACAAAGAAAATGGTCGCCAATTTGGTTGAAGCACTGGGTGAGCCCGCCGCGGACGGTAAGCGTGCATTCCCAACCGCGGAACGAATGGCAGAGCAGCCCCTGAATTTTTACACGGACGAGATGCGTGCTGGGTACAGAGCACCGTATTTTCTCGAACTTGCGGAAAAAACGGCTTCGGGAAGGGTTGATCCCGAACAGTGGCTGACGAGCGATCTGCCGACGTCCGAGCTGAAAAAAGAGATGAAGAGGGCCAAAGGTGTCGGGGACTACGCGGCGGAGCATATGCTGCGGCTGGTTGGGCGTTACGACGGCCTGGCTCTCGATTCGTGGGTACGGTCGCAATTTTATAAGAAACATAATGGCGAGGCAGCGTGCGATGACGATGAGATCGAGAAGTTCTACGAAAAATTCGGCGAATGGAAGGGTCTTGTCTGTTGGTGCGATATGACGGAAAAGTGGTTCAAATAGGCAGGGATAAGGAAACTTTCAAGAAAAACCAACCGTATCAATATTCAGGCACATCTAAAGGTTGCCATTTTGAGAAACGATCAACTTAGCGGTGCGGCTTTCCGACCCGAAACGGCGGCCGTTTACGCGTTATATCAATTGAGGACAGTCATTGGCCGTCCGCGGACATTGTTGTAATTTTTGTCCCGGCCCACATTGGGAGCATGATCGCAATGATCGATACTGGGAAAATTCTGCAGGGACGCTATCGGATCGAAAAACAGATCGGCCAGGGCGGCATGGGCGCGGTTTACGTCGGCACCGACGAACGTTTCGGCAGCACGGTGGCTATCAAAGAAACGCTTTGCATGGACGACAATTACCGCAAGGCGATCGAGCGCGAAGCCCGCATCCTGAACAGCCTTAAGCACGGCGCGCTGCCCAAGGTAAGTGATCATTTTGAAGAAGATAACGGCCAGTACCTGGTGATGGAATATATTCCGGGCGAGGACCTGTCCACAATGATGGAGCGCGACGGCGCGATCTTTCCGGTCGCGCAGGTCACGTCGTGGGCCGACCAGTTGCTGGACGCATTGGATTTTCTTCATAATCAGGAGATGCCGGTCGTTCACCGCGACATTAAGCCGCAGAACCTAAAGATTTCGACCGGCGGCAGGATAATCCTGTTGGATTTCGGCCTGGCGAAGGGTAATCCTACTGACAATGCTCATCAAACGGCAGCGAAGAGCATTTTCGGCTACACACGTAACTACGCATCGTTGGAACAGATACAAGGTACGGGAACGGACCCGCGAAGCGATCTTTATTCGCTGGCGGCGACGCTCTATCACCTGTTGACCGGTGTGCCGCCGGAAGACGCACTGACGCGAGCAATGGCGGTGCTGAGCCAGCACGACGATCCGCTGCGCCCGGCCCATAGCGTCAATCCGGACGTTCCGAAGGGAATCGCCGGCGTGCTTCACCGGGCATTGGACCTGAACGCCAACCAGCGGCCGGAATCGGCGAGGGAAATGCGGCAAATGCTGATTGAAAGCGATAATTACGCCCATTTTGCCGACACGATAACCGTAGCGGCTAGCCGCATGGAATGCGATGCCGCCGGGAATGTGACGAAGATCCTTCCCGGCGTAACTCACGCCGAAGGCGGAAAGCTGACCGACGTGAAGACTCTGCTTCTGCCTACAAACGACGCGCAGAAAACCGCCGTTCGCTCAGGCGACGCAGTCGGAATATTCGGCACCAGCGAAGAACGAAGGCCTGCGAATCGGCGATTATGGGGAGCATACGCGGCCCTCGGCGCGATAATTCTGGCAGGCGGGGCAGCGGCCGGGATGTATGTATATGATCCTGCGATGTTTGGTGCGACGCCTGAACCTGTCGATTACAGGGATCTTCCGGTCGCGGCCGTGCCTCCTGCACCAGTGGAAGCGCCGCCGGCGGTGTTTGATTCCATTCCTCCGGCTTCTGAGGCCAATGTCGCGGTCGCGGTACCTGCAGACAAGCAGCGTGTGCCTGATGCAAGATCTCGTCCGGCCGATACGGCCAAAGCGTCCAAGCCTGCTCCGGCGGCTCCGCAGTCGCCTGTGCCGGGCGACCAAATTCGTGTGAATGGCGAAACCGTTTACGTCGGAAATATGAAGATTACGAACGGTAAGATCGAGGGGCCGGGCTATTTTATCGACGAGAACGGTATCAAGCGGACGATTCCGATGGCTCCGATCGTAGTACCGAAACCGCGCACGTTCACAGCAGAAGAGCTCAAACACATGACGCCGGAAGAGCGACAGAAGCTGCGGATGATATGGGGCAATCGAGTATTGGAAACGCCCGTAACGCCGAAGGTTAAAAAAGTAAATCCGCAGCCTTGATCTTGCCTGTTATTTGGCTGCCTCCGAATTCGGGTGCGGCAGGCAATGGACCGGAAATTCCGCGTCAATAAACTCAACGTGCAGCCTGGGACGGTCGTCGGCCCCGAGTTTTCGGTTCCTCACAACCGCAAGCGACGTAAAGTTGTGCTGTTTATTCTGGATCTGTATCCGATCACCGACAAAAGCGTTCAGCGACGTGATCACGGACGCTCCGCTTTCGCTGATGTTCTCCGTTACCGTCGCTTCGCCCTGTGAGGGTTTCTGGTCTGCATCGAGAACGGAAATGTAAACTTCGAGAGTATTCCAAAACCTCGAATGCCGCCGAGGCTGAAACGGTGTTTCGGCTTCCTCGATGCGCCACATGCCGTCCTTGCTCATGCCGCAAATACGGTAGCTCTGCATCGGGTCCATCTCATAACTGACAGGGGGGTTCTTACCTACAAATGCAACGCCTACGTGAAAGCCCGCGGCCCCGTCGTTGCCATACACGGGGCTGCAGTGCTGAACTAGTCCCCAAACGCGATAAAGCTTTGTATTTTCATCATACAGCCGCAAATGACGCGGCAGCGGCATGATCAGCGACAGTAGTTGGCCGACATGGCAATAGCGGCGAATATAAAACCCGGCGCCGCTGCTGGACACGCTGTGTATTTCCGCCATGTCTTTCCAGACGCTGCGGTCGCTCTGTTTTGCTTTCACGACCGTTTGAAGGGCGATCGGCGAGGCGAACTTTGAACGAGGATCTGATTCTCTCTGTGTCGGCATAAAGCTATCGGAATAACCGGCTTCCGCACTGCCTTTGATCGTGTCGTGGGGGTGAAAATACATTTGCTATTCTAATCCCGTTAATGGAAAAAATCTGTCTATAAATTCCAGGTGAAGGCGAATCATGCCGTCAGGGCCTTTGCGGCGTGCTCGGACGACCGAGATGATCGTTATGTCCTTCTGCCGGCTCGTGACGCGCATTATTGCTCCGGGATGGGCGTCCATCGAAGTGAACACGGCCGCGCCGCCAAGGCTGATATTCTCAGTGACGGTCGTTTCCGACGCCGAGATATTGCCGTTCTCGTCCATCCACTCGAGCTCGAGGGTTTCCGGGATCGAGAAACGTGTTTGCCGTTTAGCTTCAATGGGCAGCCCGCTTTCGTCGGCGGTGCCCGTTACCTGGTGGATACTCCACATCCCTTTGTCTTCGCGGTGCGATATATCGTAAAGATAAGACGGATTATCGAGATAGCTTTGCGGAGGTTTTTTTCCGATGAAGGCCGCTCCCACCATAAATCGTTCCTCGCCGTTCGATGTGGTCGGGATGCATCGACGGACGAGAGCCCAGACCTTGTACTGGTCTTCTGTAAAATCGAAACAGCGTAGCTGTCGGGGCATCGGGATCGTGAGTAATATGAGCCTGCCTCGCTTAAGCGGGCGTCTGAGGAGAAAGCCGGCCCCGAACGTCGAAACGTCAGTTAGGCGGGTCATTTCATTCCAAGCCAGATTTTTGTCTACGCGGACATCGATGCGGCTCGGCAATGGGAGCGAGATGCGCTGGATCCGACGTCCTTCCTGTTCCGTCACTGGAGTGGTCATAAAGCATTGGTAAAGTGAGAAATAATTGAGGTTCGAGCAACTATCTTTTCAGCTTTTGATGAGGAAATATAAGGGTTTTTCGGGTGTTCACAGGTTGCCTGAAAGGCAATTTTCCTGTAAAATCAAAGATATCATTAATGCGTTGAAATTTTCAAGAAATAATTAGTGAACACGCCTTTTGCCAAGCCTTTGTCACGATTTCGAACGCTGAGAGATTTCCCGAAATATTAAAACAAAATGGACTCACTTTTAGAACGCAATCAGATCAATATTGAAGACGAGATGCGCCGGTCGTATCTCGATTACGCGATGTCCGTCATCATCGGACGCGCATTGCCGGACGTGCGGGACGGATTGAAGCCCGTTCACCGCCGCGTGTTATGGGCGATGCATGAACTCGGCAACACCTGGAACAAGCCTTACAAAAAGTCCGCACGTGTCGTCGGTGATACTATCGGCAAATACCACCCGCACGGCGACACCGCCGTTTATGACACGGTAGTACGCCTCGCTCAGGATTTCTCGCTTCGTTATCCGCTCGTGCAGGGACAGGGCAATTTCGGTTCGATCGACGGCGACAGTGCCGCGGCGATGCGGTATACCGAGGTCCGACTGCAAAAGCTCGCGGATGAAGTGCTCGCCGACATCGAGAAGGAAACCGTCGATTTTCAACCTAATTACGACGAATCGCTTTCGGAACCGACGGTCATGCCGACCAAGATCCCGAACCTACTCGTCAATGGTTCGGAGGGTATCGCCGTCGGAATGGCGACAAAGATCCCGCCGCATAACCTAACCGAGATCATCGATGCGACGGTCGCCCTTATCAAGAAACCTGAGATAACCGTGGACGAACTTATCAAGATCGTTCCGGGCCCGGATTTTCCGACGGCGGGATTCATCTACGGCCGTGAAGAGATCCACAGGGCATACCGCGAAGGACGCGGGGTGATCCAAATGCGTGCGAAGGCCGGCATCGACCGGATAGGACGCGGCGACAGGGAACGTGATGCTGTCGTTATCACCGAATTGCCGTATCAGGTGAACAAGGCGAGGCTGATCGAAAAGATCGCTGAGCTTGTTAACGAAAAGAAACTCGACGGAATCTCTGAGATCCGCGACGAATCGAACCGCGAGGGCATTCGTGTCGTGATCGAGCTGAAGCGCGATGCGATACCGCAGGTCGTTCTAAATAAACTTTACAAGCTGACGCCGCTGCAGAGCTCTTTCGGCATTATCAACATCGCGATCGTCGACGGCCAACCGAAACTGCTGACGCTAAAGGACATGATCGAGGCGTTCGTTGGTTTCCGCCGAGAGGTGGTCAGGCGACGTACCGAATTCGATCTTCGAAAGGCACGGGCAAGAGCTCATATTTTAGAAGGCCTTAACAAGGCCATCGATGCGCTCGATTATATTATTCCGCTCATCCGAAATTCGCGTTCGGTCGATGAAGCGCGTTCATGGTTGACCGGTAATTTTGGGGCCATCGGCGAGGTAAAGAAATGGCGTGGTATTACCGTCGATAAGCCACAGGACGCATTTCTGAAGGATCTTCAGAAGGTGATCACCGGCTTGGCGTTTACGGAAATTCAGGCACAGGCGATCCTCGATCTGCAACTTCGCAGGCTTTCGGCTCTGGAACGCCAGAAGATCCTCGACGAATACGAATCGATCATCAAATACATCGCCGAGCTCGAAAATATTCTTGCGAATGAGAGCGTTCTACGACAGGTCATTACCGATGAGCTGCTCGACATCAAAAAGGCGTTCGGCGACGCTCGCCGTACCGTCATTGTAGATGCAGGCGTAGAGCTTACGATTGAGGACCTGATCAAGAATGAGGACGTGGCGATCACCGTTACGAAGGCCGGTTATATCAAACGTACGCCGGTTTCGACGTACTCGCGGCAAGGACGCGGCGGCAAAGGCCGGCTCGGGGCGACGGCGAAGAACGACGATTTCGTCCAACACCTGTTCATTGCTTCGACACATGCGTACCTGATGATCTTCACTGACGACGGACGGGTGTACAAGATCAAGGTCCACGAGATCCCGGAAGCTGCAGCCGCGGCACGCGGCAAAGCGGTCGTGAACCTCGTACAGCTATCCAGCGAACGCAAGCTCGTTGCGGTTATGCCGGTGATGGATTTCAGTGAAGAGGTCTATCTGACGATGGTGACCAAGAAGGGCGTTATTAAGAAGACCGCACTGTCGGATTACGCGAACATCCGTGTCAACGGTATCAATGCGATAAATATTGATGACGGCGACGAACTTCTCGATATCATCCTTACCGATGGTAAATGCCAGATCTTTATCGCAACCCATGACGGTATGGCCGTGCGGTTCGAAGAGTCCGACGTCAGGCCTATGGGACGTGTAGCCCGGGGCGTTCGCGGCGTGAATCTGCGTGAAGGCGATTTTGTCGTGTCGGTGTGTGCCGTATCCAAAGAAGGCGACGAGAATATACTCTCTGTTTCCGAGAACGGATTTGGCAAACAGACGCAGGTGAAGAATTATCGCCTGACCAAACGCGGCGGTAAGGGCGTCATCAATATGAAGACGACGGCCAAGACCGGTAAAGTGGTAGCGGCATTCCCCGTCGAAGAGGATTCCGAGATCATGATAATCACGCAGCAGGCCAAGTTGATCCGGCTCGGGGTCGACAAGATCCGCGAAACGGGACGCAGTGCCCAGGGCGTAACGCTGATCAAGACTGGCGAAGACGACCTGGTGGTAAGCGCGACGCTGCTGGAAGCTGAAGCAGACGAAGAGGAATAGACTCCGGCGGAATGCGAGCTATTATGAATGGCAGGACGTTAGCGAAAGCGGCGTCCTGCTTTTTTATTACAGTTAGTTCTCGAACAGGCCAGGGTGTGATGCCGCCGCGGGAAGGTCAATACCAAGATGCTGGTATGCCAGCCGCGTTGCCATTCGCCCACGGGGTGTGCGGTTGAGAAATCCGATCTGCATAAGGTACGGCTCGATTATCTCTTCGATCGAATCCTTCTCTTCGTGGATCGAGGCGGCGATGGTGCCGAGGCCGACAGGCCCGCCATCGAATTTCTCGATGATCGTGAGCAGTAATTTCCGGTCAATTTCGTCGAGGCCGAAGGTGTCGACCTCCATTCTGTTGAGGGCATCCCGGGCGATGTCCTGCGTAATGTGTCCTTCATAATCGACCTCAGCGAAATCGCGGACGCGGCGGAGCAGGCGGTTGGCAATTCGCGGCGTCCCGCGAGAGCGGCGTGCGATCTCTTCGGCGCCGTCGCTGTCAATGCTGACGCTCAGTATGTTCGCCGATCGGTTCACGATCGTGCGAAGATCGTCGATCGAATAAAAATCGAGGTGAAAAATTATGCCGAAACGGCCGCGAAGTGGGGCTGTTATCAGGCCGGGACGCGTCGTGGCGCCGACGAGCGTAAATTTCGGGAGTTCGAGCTTTATCGACCGCGCCGCCGTCCCCTGTCCGATCATGATATCGAGGTTGTAATCCTCCATCGCCGGATAAAGTATCTCTTCGATCGCAGGACTCATGCGATGGATCTCGTCGATAAAGAGCACATCGCCCTCTTCGAGATTGGTCAGGATAGCCGCGAGGTCGCCGGCCTTTTCGATGATCGGACCAGCCGTGGATTTCAACGCCGCGCCCATCTCGTTGGCGACGATGTTGGACAGCGTGGTCTTACCGACCCCGGGCGGTCCGGTCAGCAGAATATGGTCGAGAGCTTCGCGGCGCTTAAGTGCGGCCTTCATGAAAACGCGCAGGTTGTCCTTGACCTTTTTCTGGCCAATGTACTCTGCTAGCTGCGCCGGGCGAAGCGACAGTTCGAACTGTTTTTCTTCTTCGAGCGCCGACGCGTCCCTTATTTCTGAAGAAAGTTCCTGCATAATTAAAATAATAACCCCTTGTTCAGCAGCGCGAGAATGTCCATCGAAAATGCCACCATGCAATGCAGCGCGAGCCCAAGCCAGATATTGCCGTTCTTATAGCTGAGCCAGCCCAGGAAAACGCCGGCGAAGATAGCGGCGAATGTTTCCGGCAGCGGCTTGCCGAAATGGATCATGCAATAGGGAATCGTCATCACAAAGATCGAATAAATTCCCAGAGCCGGCCGCAAACTGTGAACCAAAAATCCTCGGAAAAAGAATTCGAGCCCGAAAAACTGTACGAAATAAATTAGCTCCCATATCAGCAATGCACGGCCAAAATAAGGTTCGCCATTGTAAACCTTGAAAAAAGGGTACTTCGCCGAAAACCCGCTGGTATGCGACATTAAATACACGATCGGCAGCATAACGGCGGAGCACTGAAGCAATAGCTTCCAGAAACCGTGCTCGGCTTTGAGTTTGAGACCGTAATCGCTTAGCCGTTCGCGGAAATGCAGCTTCACTGCGATCACCGGAATAGCAACATAGAACAACGTGACGATTAAAACCCAGTAGCCGAGTGCCGGCAGATTATTCGCTTTGGAGTCAAAGATCGACGACGCCGCGCCTTCCAGGTACGTTCCGCGGACAGCAGACATGACGAATTCAGCGTTCTTGAAATAATAGGTACACGTCAGTGCAACAGCCGTGTAGAGTAATGCGAAAACGGCCTTGCGGTCGAGCAGGGAAACGTCCTCTTCGATTTTCCTGTAAAGATCGAACATCTATTACTTCGCAAGCAACTGAAGGCTTCGCCGCAAAAGCTTCTGTACGGTCATCTCCGCACCGTCTTTCACCGCCTGCTTGAGCGCTTTTTCTGCTGCCGCACGTTGATATCCAAGATTAACGAGAGCCGACAGAGCATCGTCCAAAACCGCGTCACCTTCCGTAGGACCGGGAGCCGTGGTTTTACCCGCAGTACCGGCGTCCAGCAGATCGCCTATCTTGTCGCGAAGCTCTATAACAAGGCGTTCCGCGGTTTTCTTTCCGACGCCGGGTATGGAAGTCAATCGGGCAACGTTGTCCGTGCGGATCGCGGCAACTATCTCGTCTGAGCTCATGCCCGAAAGCATTGTGATTCCCGACTTCGCACCGATTCCCTGGACCGAGATCAGTTTCAGGTACAGATCGCGTTCGCGGTTTGTCTTGAATCCAAAAAGCTGGATCGCGTCTTCGCGAACGTGCGTGTAGATGCGGAGTTCGACCGCGGCGCCGGGTTCGCCGAGCTCGTAATAGGTCGAAAGCGGAATGCTGACCTCATATCCGACGCCGCGAACGTCCACGATCACGGTATTTGCATGTTTCTCTAAAAGTTTTCCTGCTAAAAATGCGATCATTGTTGTTTCACACGTGAAACGCGATTGTAATTGAAAATCACTTGAAGGGCAACGGCAAAAAAAGCATTCGTCATCCATTCCTTGCACCCCGCACGGCGTTTTGGTTAATTAGAATTATCTTATGAAGGGAGAGAAGATCTCAGAACTCACGACAAAGCGCCTAAGCGTTTATCTGCGTTGCTTGAACGAACTTGCCGATGCCGGCGAGAAAACCATCTCGTCTGACGCTCTCGCGGAGCAGTTCCATTTGAATTCCGCACAGATCCGCAAAGATCTCGCGAATTTCGGAGAGTTCGGAATTCGAGGCGTTGGGTATTATGTCGAATCGCTGCGGGATCATTTGACGAAGATCTTGGGGCTGGACAGAGAGCATCGCGTAGGTATTATCGGCGCCGGTCGGTTGGGGATGGCGCTGGCGGATTACAACGGTTTCAAACAGTCGAATTTTTCGGTCGCGGCATTATTTGACTCTGACAAGAAAAAGATCGGCCGGAAAGTTGGCAATATCCCGATTTTTGACATAAAAAGTTTTGCTGCTACGGCCAAAAAAGTTATGATAGATGTAGCAGTTATTGCGGTTCCGGCCGAGATCGCCCAGTCTGTCCTGGAG
>JAEZIT010000073.1 GCA_023436495.1 Acidobacteriota bacterium | reverse complement strand
GGAGATCGAGCTGATCGCCCCGATCGCAATGGAAAAGGGGCTCCGCTTCGCCATCCGCGAAGGCGGCCGCACAGTCGGGGCCGGCACCGTCTCGGAGATCGTGGAATAGTGATCGATCCGCTGATGGCTGTTCGTGGCTCGCTGCGAACAACCATCAGCGGGCGATGAACGAAATTTTATGTTAAACGAAAAAATTCGCATCAAGTTGAAAGCCTACGATCACCGCGTATTGGACCAGTCCACGCAGGAGATCGTCGAGACGGCGAAGAGGACGGGAGCGAGAATTGCGGGGCCGATCCCCCTTCCGACCATCAAGAACAAATGGACGGTTTTGAGATCGCCGCACGTCGATAAGAAATCGCGTGAGCAGTTTGAGATCAGGACGCACAAACGCCTGATGGACATCCTGGACCCGACGGCCGAAACGGTGGACGCTTTGATGAAATTGGATCTGCCGGCCGGCGTCGACGTCGAGATCAAGGCATTCGGTAAAAACTAGTCGGTAGTTCGATATTCGGCATTAACCGCCTGAGAGGCCATTCCGGCCCACGGGCTTTGATACATCGACGAACAACTGACGACGAGCAATAAGAATATGATTAGCGGAATCATTGGAAGAAAGGTCGGAATGACGCAGCTCTTTGCTGAAGACGGAACGGTAACACCGGTCACCGTCATCAAAGCAGGCCCCTGCGTTGTCGTTCAGACCAAAAGCGCGGCCGGAAAGGACGGTTACAATGCTGTTCAACTCGGATTGGTGGAAGACAAGCCCGTTCGGCTGAAGAACGTCACCAAACCGCTTCGCGGCCATTTTGAAAAGACCGGCGGCGGTGTGCCTCCGACGCGCATCCTGAAGGAGATCCGTCTCAGCACGGAACCGGAAGCGGCTGTCGGCGATCAGATCAAAGTCGACGTCTTTGCCGACGGAGACAAGATCGAAGTTGTAGGGCGATCGAAAGGACGCGGTTTCGCGGGTACGATCAAACGACACAAGTTTCATCGCGGCCCCGAATCGCACGGTTCAATGAGCGTCCGCGCACCGGGTTCGATCGGCCAGTCGGCTTATCCTTCACGAGTTATCAAGGGAACGCGTTCGTCCGGCCATATGGGCGATGAACGTGTGACGGTGAAGGGCCTGACGGTCGCTAAGGTCGATGCGGAAAATAATCTTTTGATGGTTCGCGGTGCTGTACCCGGAGCGAACGGAAGTTTGGTTGTTGTTAAGAAAAGCTAGCGGTCGGCGGACGGTGACCGGTGCCCAGAATATCTGTTCACGATAGACCGCCCGCTGCACACCGACACGGAGTGAGAATTATGCCTACCGTAAAGGTTCGCAATTTGAAGAATAAGGAAGTCGGCGAAGTGACGCTGTCGGATGCCGTTTTCGGCGTCGAGCTGAACGAGGCCCTGATCCATGCCGCGGTCCGGAATTTCCAGGCCAACGGCCGCCAGGGAACATCCGCGACGAAGACACGCGGAAACGTTTCGGGATCGGGCAGGAAGCTCTGGAAGCAGAAAGGCACGGGACGCGCCCGGGTCGCCAGCTTACGGTCGCCCCTTTGGAAAGGCGGCGGCAACGTTCACGGCCCGCAGCCCCGCGATTGGTCATACAAGATGCCGAAGAAAATGCGCCGCGGCGCACTGCGTTCGGCACTGTCGGAGCGGCTTCGCGAAGGCAACCTGATCGTCATCGACGAATTCGGACTTGCCGGCCCTAAGACGAAAGATTTTCTGGGCACGATCGCAACGCTGGACCTCGGTGAAGCGAAGAAGCAGATAAAGATGCTGATCGTCGATTCGCTGGATAACGAAAATCTTGTGCTTTCGTCGCGAAACGTCCAGAAGACAAAGGTCACGAACAGCTTCGGACTGAATATCTACGACCTGCTTTATCACGAAAAGCTTCTTATCTCGAAATCAGCGATCGAAGAGCTGAACGAGCTGCTTGACCCGAAACGCGAGAGCAGTGCAGAGGCGGCGCCGGCTGTGGAAGAGAAACCGAAGGCGAAGCGTGCCGCAAAGCCAAAGGCTGAAAAGGCCGCAGCGGTAGAAACGACAGAGGAGGCGGCTGAAAATGAGTAAATTGGGAACCTGGGAAATTTTGAAGTCGCCGGTCGTAACGGAAAAGAGCGTAATTCTTAAAGAAGATTCGACCGAAGAGAACGAAGATCGGAAACAGGGCCAGGTGCTGACGTTTCGCGTCGATAAAAAGGCGACGAAGGCGGACATCAAGGGAGCCGTCGAAGAGATCTTTAACGTAAAGGTCTCAGCGGTTCGCACGGTCCAGTACGAAGGCAAGATGAAACGGCGAGGCCGCCAGGAAGGACGTCGTCCGGATTGGAAAAAGGCCTATGTGACCCTGAGAAAGGGTGAGCCGATGGTCGATTACGCGGAAGCAATCTAACGATTGCGGATCTGGGATGGCGGATTGCGGATTTGTTCCGTACTTCGCAAATTAAGTTGAAGCGGAAAGGAAGCGATCGATCAGAATGAGATCAGCACTTCAAAATCCGCATTCCGAGATTGGAATATGGGAATCAAGAGATTAAAACCGACATCGCCGGCGAGACGCTATCAGACATATCTGACGCGCGATGAATTGACGCCGGGAGCAGCACCCGAGAAATCGCTGCTTGAACCGAAGAAGAGAATTTCCGGACGCAATAACGACGGCAGGATCACGATCCGCCGCCGCGGCGGAGGCCACAAGCGATTTTACCGCGTGATCGATTTCAAGCGTGACAAAGCCGGCATTCCCGGACGCGTTTCGCAGATCGAATACGATCCGAACCGCTCGGCTCATATCGCCCTGATCACGTACCTCGACGGCGAGAAGCGCTACATCATTGCTCCGGTCGGCCTGAAAGTGGGCACGACGATCTTAAGTGGTGCGGACGCCGACATCCTTCCGGGAAATGCTCTGCCGATCAAGAACATTCCGCTCGGTACGGAAGTTCATAACATCGAGCTGCGTCCCGGAAAGGGCGGACAGCTTGTACGCTCGGCGGGCGGCTTCGCACAGATCGTAGCGAAAGAGGGCGATCACGCTCAGCTCCGCATGCCTTCGGGCGAGGTCAGAAGGGTTCCGGTGGTTTGCATGGCGACCGTGGGACAGGTAGGCAACACCGAACACGAGAACGTTTCACTCGGCAAAGCCGGCCGCAGCCGCTGGATGGGCAAGCGACCCAAGGTCCGCGGCGTAGCGATGAACCCAGTCGATCACCCGCACGGCGGCGGTGAAGGCAAGACCTCAGGCGGACGCCATCCGGTGACGCCGTGGGGACAGCCGACGCGGGGATATAAGACCCGGCGGAACAAACGCACGAACAACATGATCGTGAGGGATCGGAGAAGGAAATAATTAAGTTATGCCACGTTCACTAAAGAAAGGCCCATTTATTGATTTGAGTGTTTCGAAGGCGCTGCAGCGCATCGCCGACGGCGGAAAGAAGCCGCCCGCGATCAAGACCTGGTCGCGTCGTTCGACGATCACGCCGGAAATGGTCGGTTTGACCTTCGGGGTTCATAACGGCAAACGCCATATCCCGGTATTCGTAACGGAAAACATGGTCGGACATAAGCTCGGCGAATTTTCACCGACGCGCACTTATAAAGGGCATCCGGGAACCAAGGCCGAGAAAGCGGCGAAACGTAGATAGTTCTTAGATAGTTGTTCGCGGACCGCCGCGAACAGCCAACGACGAACGACAAACTAAAAGCATGGAAGCGATAGCAAAAACGAAATATTTGAAAGGCTCGCCGCGAAAAGCTCGGCTGGTGATCGACATGATCCGTGGACAGAACGTCTCGCGGGCACTTGCGATCCTTAAGTTTACGGACAAGCGTGCGGCAGACCCGATCGCAAAAACGCTGCAGTCGGCGATCGCGAATGCGACGTACCAGGCGGAACAGCAGAACATCGCGATCGATCCGGACGATCTCTGGGTAAAGAGCTGTTTTGTCGATATGGGCCCGACGAAGGGCCGCCGCCGAATGCGTCCGGCACCGCAGGGCCGTGCATATCGTGAACAGAGGCACTATTGCCACATCACGATACAGGTCACGAGCGAAGCTCAGGAAAAGGACGAGAAGGCACTGAAGGCCAAAGCGAAGAAGGCGGAGGCCGCCGGATCTGCGACGGAGACCGCCAAAAAGGCACCGGCAAAGAAGGCTCCGGCGAAGAAGACCGCAAAGGCAGAGACGGCTGAAACTTCGGCAGAGCCGAAGGAAACGAAGGCTTCGAAGGCGAAAAAGCAAGCCGACGCGCAGGAAGCGCATAACAACGCAGAGGCGGCGGACGCTAAGAACACTACTACGCAGACACCTGCGGAACTGAACGAAACCAAGCCGGCCGACGAGGCTCAGCAGAATATTAACGAGGACCTCGAAAGACAGTAGAGAGAATATTTATGGGACAGAAAGTTCATCCATACGGATTTAGGGTCGGATATAACAAGGACTGGCACTCACATTGGTTCGCCAAACAGGAATTCGCGGAGTTTCTCGCTGAAGACCTTAAGCTCAAACGCGATCTTAAAAAGAGATTTGCCGGCGGCGGTGTATCGCACATCGACATCGAACGTGCCGCTGCCCGTCTGAAGATCGTGATCTACACGGCCCGTCCGGGTATCATCATCGGCCGCAAAGGTGCGGAGATCGACAAACTGCGCGAAGACCTTTCGAGAAAGACCGGCCGTGAAGTGATCATCTCGATCATGGAGATCAAGCACCCGGAACTGAACGCCCAGCTTCAGGCTGAAAAGATCGCCCAGCAGCTCGAAAAACGTATCGCATTTCGCCGTGCGATGAAAAAGACGATGGAAGAATCGCAGCGTTTTGGGGCACAGGGCATCAAGGTGATGATCGCCGGCCGCCTGAACGGAGCTGAGATCGCCCGCACGGAATGGTCACTGGAAGGCCGCCTGCCGCTGCACACGCTTCGCGCCGATATCGATTATGGATTCGCTGAAGCTCTAACGACATTCGGCATCATCGGCATCAAGGTATGGATCTACCGCGGCGAGATCCTGGACCCGAACGCATCGATGGCACGCGGAACGACGTCCGACCCGATCAACGAGGTCAAGGCCGATCGCAGTGCCGGCCGCGGACGCGGAGACAGAAGGCCGAGAAGAGACGATAGAAACAGATAGAATTTGATAGTTGTTCGTAGATCACAAGTTCGCTGTACGAACCAGATCGCGAATGTAACGAACAACCAACGACGAACGAGGAATTAAGCTATGTTAATGCCGAAAAAGGTCAAGCACCGAAGAGTCATGAAAGGCCGTAATCGCGGAAAGGCGACACGCGGCGAAAAGCTGAACTTCGGCGACTTCGGACTTAAAACACTGGAAGCCGGCTGGATCACGGATCGTCAGATCGAAGCGGCACGTATCGCGATGACCCGCCACATCAAACGCGGCGGAAAGGTATGGATCCGAATATTCCCGGACAAGCCGATCACAAAGAAGCCGGCTGAAACCCGTATGGGAAGCGGAAAGGGCGCACCCGATCACTGGGTTGCGGTGGTCAAACCGGGCCGCGTACTCTACGAGATCCAAGGTGTTGACGAGGCATTGGCACGTGAGGCAATGCGCCTTGCGGCCCAGAAGCTGCCGCTAAAGACGAAGTTCGTGAGCCGTGCCGACCTCGAAGGAGGCATTGTTTAGGATTATGAAACGCAGAGAACAAATCGATCAGCTAAAGGATATGAACGTCGACGAGCTGCGGGACCAGGCTGACGCTCTTAAGGAATCCCTGTTCAGGCTGAAATTCCGCAAGACGCTCGGTGTCGGCGAAACGGTCAAGGACATTCGCCGTGAGAAGAAGACGCTTGCACGTGTTTACACGCTGATCAACAAGAAGGAATCGGAAGCTAAATAGGCCGGCGGCAAGTTGAGATAAGACAATGGCAAAGAAGAAGAACGAAGAATTAGAAGCGAACGCATCTCCGGCGGAAGAGAACGTCGAAGAAACCCCGGCAGAAGTAACGGCTCAAGAGGCCGAACCGAAAGCGGAGAAGAAGGCCGCGGATGCGCCCGCCGCAGATAAGGCGGAACCGGTAGAAGCCGGCGACGTCCCGGCCGCGCCGAAGAAAGGCAAGCGTGCGGAGCGGATCGGGGTCGTCGCTTCGGACAAAATGACGAAAACCGTCGTTGTCCGCGTCGATCGTATCGTCAAACATCCGACCTATCGCAAGTATGTCCGCCAGGGTAAGAGATTCATGGCTCATGACGAGCTCGGTGCAAAGACCGGGGACAAGGTGCGGATCGTAGAAACGCGTCCGCTGTCGGCCCGCAAACGCTGGCGTGTTGTTGAGATCATTCAGAAAGCTGAACTTTAATTCGTGGTTCGTTGATCGCCGACGGTGATAAAGTGCGGCGATCCAGGAACGGCCAACGATGAACGATTGAGGAAAAGTTATGATTCAGATGCAGACCTCGTTAACGGTCGCTGATAATTCAGGAGCAAAGCGCGTCGAGATGATCATGCCGATCGGCGGATCGACCAGCAAGCTGGCGCGCCTCGGCGACAAGATCAAGGTGACGGTCAAAGAGGCCGCTCCGGACGGCACGGCCAAGAAAGGAAAGGTCTATAATGCGGTCATCGTCCGCACGCGGAAGGAAGTCCGCCGCAAGGACGGAACTTATATCCGCTTTGACGAAAATGCGGCCGTGTTGATCAAGGATGACGGTTCGCCGATCGGAACCCGTGTATTCGGCCCGGTGGCGCGTGAGCTTCGCGAGCGAAACTTCATGAAGATCGTCAGCCTCGCTCCCGAGGTTATATAGGTTAGATCAGACGTGTAGGGCCCATTGGCCTTGTACGGTCGAGAGGAACGATGAAAAGCGTTAAGACAGGAACAGTTAAGAGCAAGATCAAACGCGGCGACCAAGTCGTATTTATCGCTGGCAAGGAATACAACCGCTTTGACAGCGCCGGCAAGCGCCAGCCGTATCGCGGTAAGGTCATCGAGGTCGATGCACGCACCGGAAAGGTGAAAGTAGAGGGCGCGATGATCGTCAAACGTCACCGCAAAGCCGTCCCGCAGATGAATATCGAAGGCGGTATCCGCGAACAGGAAGCCTGGGTCGACATTTCGAACGTTGCTCTTGTGGATCCGGAAACAGGCAAGCCGACCCGCGTGAAATACGAAACGCGTGACGGCCAGAAGGTCCGCGTCGCGAAGAGCGGAAAGGTTATCCCGGAATCGGGTTCGTACAGATCGGAACCGAAGCCGAAAAACGAAGAAGAATAAGGTTTGAGGTTTGGTAAAGCGAAAAGCAGGTCCCAAACTGAGGAGATTCTCAAACAATGGCTAGATTAAGAGATAAATATAAGAACGAGATCGCCGGTGCGCTCGCCAAGGAATTCGATATCACGAATCCGATGGCCGTGCCTAAGATCGAAAAGATCGTGATCAACATGGGACTCGGCGAAGCGAGCAGCAACGCCAAGATCCTCGACACGGCCGCCGAAGAATTGAAGGCGATCACCGGCCAGAAGCCTGTTGTGACGAAAGCGAAAAAGTCGATCGCGGCGTTCAAGCTTCGCGAAGGAATGAACATCGGCACGATGGTAACGCTTCGGGGCGAGAGGATGTACGAATTTCTCGATCGCCTGATCTCGGTCGCACTGCCGCGTGTACGCGATTTCCGCGGGATCTCTGGCAAGGCATTCGACGGACGCGGGAATTATACGCTCGGTATTCGCGAGCAGCTTATTTTTCCGGAGATCGATTTTAACAAGGTCGACAAGACCCGCGGAATGAATATTTCGATCGTCACGACCGCGGCGAACGACGAACAGGCACGCTCGCTGCTGAAAGCGCTGGGAATGCCGTTCAGGCAGTAGTACCCAGACGAGAAGATCACATATATATGGCAAAGATCAGTAAAGTTGTAAAGAACGAACAACGCCGCAAGAAGGTAGCATTGTATGCGGAACGCCGCACGGCCCTGAAGAAGATCATTAATAACCCGCGTTCGACCCCGGAAGAGGTGGATGCGGCGGTGATCAAGCTGCAGAAAATGCCGAGGGACGCAAGCCCTATCCGGGTTCGCAACCGATGTTCGCAGTCCGGCCGGTCGCGTGGATACCTTAGGAAATTCGGGGTCTCCAGGATAGCTCTTCGCGAGTTGGCACTCGAAGGCCAGATCCCGGGCGTCGTTAAATCTAGCTGGTAGAGTTTTTAGATATGCGGAAGGCGGGAGAGGAACCCGAACCACCGCAATAAATCAACGGAGTTAATAGTAATGACAGATCCAATAGCCGATATGCTCACGCGGATCCGCAACGCAATTGCGGCGAAGCACACGCGTGTTGATATCCCGGGCTCAAAGCTCAAGCTGGAAGTGGCTCGAATCCTTAAAGAAGAAGGCTACATCAACAATTTCGTCATGAAGGGCGAAGGCGTAAAATATATGATCCGCATCTTCCTTCGGTACGATACCAAGGGCGTTTCGTCGATCACGCACCTGGCACGCGTTTCGCGTCCCGGGCGGCGAGTTTACGTGGGGTCGGGCCATATCCCGAAAGTGCTCGGCGGATACGGCGTCAATATCGTTTCGACGTCGAGAGGCCTGATGAGCGGAAAGAAAGCACGCCAGGAAAATGTCGGCGGCGAAATTTTGGCAGAGATCTATTAATTTGCGTATTCCGGTCCTTCGGGATTCGAAACGTTCAAGAGGAAATATGTCGCGAGTAGGAAGAAAGGCGATCACAATACCGGCAGGAGTCACGGTTTCGATCAGCGATAAGGAACTTGAGGTAAAAGGCCCCAAGGGCACGCTGAAGACACCGGTTCCGGGAGGCGTAAAATTCAAGCAGGAAGACGGCAGCCTTGTCGCCGAACGCGAGAATGATGATTACGCAGCATTCCACGGCCTGGCACGCGCATTGGCAAACAATGCCGTGGTCGGTGTTACGGAAGGATTTAAGAAGGAAATGGACGTCGTCGGCGTCGGTTATAAGGCCGATGTCCAAGGCAAAAAGATCGTATTCGCTCTCGGGTATTCACATCCGATAGAATATGCTTTGCCCGAAGGCATCGAAGCAAAGGCCGAACGCGTTAACACGAAATCGTCCATCAACCAGTATCAGACGACCATAACGCTCACTGGTATTGACAAACAGCTTCTCGGCCAGGTTGCCGCCGAGCTGAACCACCTGAGAAAGCCGGACGCTTATAAGGGCAAAGGCGTGCGTTACGCAGACAAGTTTTACAAGCTTAAACCCGGAAAGACCGGTAAATAGTTAGGGGTTCGCGGTTAGTCGCCGTCAAAGGCCTGCGAAGAATTCGACCGCAGCAAGCGACCAGCGATCAACCGCTAACAACGATCAAAAGATTATGGCACAGAAGAATAGAGCAGAAATTCGTCGCGGGGTGCACAGCCGCATTCGCAAGAAAGTCCGCGGTTCGGCGGAAAGGCCGAGGCTTGCCGTGTTCCGCAGCCTGAATCACATCTATGCTCAGGTGATCGACGACAATTCCGGCAAAACGCTTGCTACCGCTTCGACGACCGAGAAAGTGTTCTCCGGGACCGGCGGAAACGTTGAAGGCGCGAGGGCGGTCGGCAAGGCGATCGCCGAACGAGCTCAGGCGGCAGGCATTTCGAACGTCGTTTTTGACCGCGGCGGTTATGTTTATCACGGCCGCGTCAAGGCATTGCTCGATGCGACGCGCGAGGCCGGCCTGAACAAGAATGAATCGGTCGAAGGACAGGAAAAAGTAGAAAGCAATGAAGAATAAACAGAGAATTTCGCCGAACAGTTTGATCCTGAAGGACCAGTTGATCTCGATCAACCGCGTGACCAAGGTTGTTAAGGGCGGTAAGAACATGTCGTTCGCGGCGTTGGTGGTCGTCGGTGACGAGGCCGGCCACGTCGGTTTCGGAACAGGAAAAGCCAAGGAAGTTCCGAATGCGATCAAGAAAGCGGTAGAGGCTGCCAAGAATAACCTCATCCGCGTCCCGCTGATCGAAGGAACTCTCCCGCATGAGATCATCGGTGAATACGGTGCGGGCCGTGTGCTCCTGAAGCCGGCCGCCGAAGGTACCGGCGTTATCGCAGGTGGTGCCGTCCGATTGGTTCTGCAGGCCCTGGGCGTTCACAACGTCCGCACAAAGATCCTCGGCTCGAGCAACAATCACAATGTGGTTCGCGCCACATTTGACGGCCTGCTGCGGATGAAAGACCCGATGGAAGTTGCCCGCCTGCGCGGTAAGCAGGTCGAGGAACTGGTTTAGTTTAGGAGCGCGCGATTGATCGCGTGGGTTCGGGCTTTGGCCTGCACTCTAGACAATAAGATCATGGCAAAGAAAGAAGAGAATACGGCCGGCGGTAACATCACGATCCAGTATTACCGCAGCTCGATCGGTTACGCGAAGACGCAGAAGCAGATCGTGAAGAGCCTCGGCATCACGAAGCTTAACCAAAAGGTGACGCGCCCGGACACACCGGCAATGCGCGGCATCGTCGCCAAGGTCCCGCATCTTCTGCGGATCGTGGAATAGTTCGTGGTCGGTTGTTCGCTGCCTTTTGTCGTAATACCCTAAGGATTACGCCGAAAGGCATCGCTGTAACGAGCCTCAAGGAACAACAATTCACGTTCAACGAAAATAGGACAAAATCATGGCACTTTCACTGAATAATCTGAAACCCGCTCCCGGTTCGACCCACAAGAAGAAGCGCGTCGGCCGTGGTCCAGGTTCCGGCCTCGGCAAAACGTCGGGCCGCGGACATAAGGGGCAGAAATCGCGTTCCGGCTACAGCAGCCGCCCGGGTTTCGAGGGCGGCCAGATGCCGCTGCAGCGTCGTCTGCCGAAGCGCGGGTTCACAAATATCTTCAAAAAGCAGTGGATCGAAATAAGCCTCGCCAAGATCGAAGAGAACTTCAACGCTGGCGACGAGGTCACACCGGAGATCCTTCACGATCGCGGGTTGATCAAAAAGGCGAAACACGATCTGGTGATCCTCGGCAATGGTGACATCACCAAAGCTCTGAAGATCTCCGCGCACCGCTTTACGAAGACCGCCAAGGACAAGATCGAAAAAGCAGGCGGCACTGCCACCGAGATCGTCAAAGCCGCTGAAGCGGCTGCTTAGGTTCAGAGTTCCAGTCTTAGCTGGTAAAGTAGCTTCGAGGCATTTGGCGGTGACGGAAAACAAGCTAAAGCCCTCGCTCTGAACAAGGAATTATATGGAGAAGTTTCTTAACGCCGTTCAGAACATGTTCAAGATCCCGGAGCTACGCACCCGGATCTTGTTCACCCTCGGCATGTTGGCGATCTACCGGTTCGGCGCGCACGTTGCGGCTCCCGGTATTAATAAGGACCAGTTGGAGCGCGTCTGGAATGACGTGGCCGGTACGCTCCTTGGCGTTCTCGATCTCTTCTCGGGCGGTAATTTCCGCACGATCTCGGTTTTCGCTCTAGGCGTGACGCCTTACATCACTGCGTCGATCATCATGCAGCTGATGCCCGTACTATCTCCGGCGGTCAAAAAGATCCAGGAGGAAGGCGAGGTTGGCCGTCAGAAGCTTAACCAGTGGACTCGTTACCTAACGGTTGTCCTCTGTGCCGTTCAGACTTTCTTTGTTGCCACGTGGCTAAGCCGTAACGGTGTTATAGCGGACACCTGGTCTGCTACGCTGATGATCGTCGTCACGCTGACTACGGGAACCATC
>JAEZIT010000041.1 GCA_023436495.1 Acidobacteriota bacterium | reverse complement strand
GCTCGATGCATTGGAATCATCTGCCGGAGGGAACGGAATGAACTCTTTCCGGGCCCGCGAAACCCACCCATCCATTGACAAATTTACGATAGCGGAGGCTATCGCCGACCGGATATTCTCAGGCGTTGAAAGTGAAAAGGCCTGCGCGTTCGAGCCGAACGGCAAGCCTTGCGATCATTGTTCCATGTGCAATTCGCGAGGGTTCTGATCAGCGATTTCCTGCCGGTGCCGTATTTCCGGCCGGCGCGGGATTTCCTGCGGGCGGTGCCGCCGGTGGAGCGCTCTGCCGCCGCATCGCGTTCGGATCGCCTACATCCGGTGCCTGGCGTGCTCCTTCTTCAGCCTGGAAGAAGGGTTCTTCCTTAAATCCAAGCAATCCTGCGGTGAGCACGGCCGGGAACGAATTCCGGGTCGTGTTGTAATCAGTCACAGCCTGGTTGTAATCAAGGCGTGCGACGTTGATACGGTTCTCGGTGCCGGACAGCTCGTTCTGCACATTCATGAATGCTTCGCTGGAGCGGAGCACCGGGTAATTCTCCTGAAGGCTCAGCAGGCGGCCGATCGTTCCTCCAAAGCTGTTGTTTGCATCGATGATCGCCTGTTTTTGTTCGGGTGTTTTGTCGCCGCCCTCGGCCTGTCCGGGCGCCTGCGTTGCATTCAGCAAACGGGAACGAGCGTCGGCGATCTGGCCGAAGACCTCCTGTTCCTGAATTCCCGCCATTTGAGCGGTCTTAACAAGGTTGGGAATCAGGTCGGCACGCCGCTGCAGCGAGCTTTCGACGTTCGCCCATTTGCCCTTTACGCCCTGTTGTTTCGCGGTGAGTTCGTTATAGCTGCAGCCGCTGAGGCCGAGCGCCGCCGCGATCGCGATTGTCAATAATAAAGCTCTTTTCATGGTTCTTCTCCTCATAAATAGTTAGATTGTTAGCCGTTAATCGTTAATTGTTAATCGCGATAAATCAACGATCAACCATTAACAATCACAATTTACGATCTTTCAGCAGCATCGACCGCGTCGATAACGCGTTCGATCTGGTCCATATAATCCCCAAAAAGACGGTTCGCCTCGGCTTCGTCCATCGTCCCGTCGTCGTTTCTTTCTCGAATATTGAAGATCCGCTCAAATACCGCGCCGTTCAATTTGAGATGATCTGCGGCAAGCGCGACCGTTTCGTGCTTGGTGGGCGGCGAATCGATGGAATACAGCAGCAGAACTGCCCGGAAAAGCGTGGCAAAGCTTGCAAGGCTTTCGGCCATAAGGCTTTTTAGGCCTTCGACCGAGGCAGACGCCGGAATATATTGCCGGCGCAAAAGTATGAGTTTGCTGCGAAGCTCGTATTCGACCTGATGACGCAGAAATTTATCTGATATCTTCACACCAGCAAGCACGTCCGTGCCGTAAAGCACGCGCCGTGCGTCTTCCATCTGGTGAAATTCGATAGGGAAGACATCGGCGGCATTCTGCAGCTCGGACACGGTAAAATATACGGGCACGGGCTGGCCCAACCGGTGCCATTCGCGGATGGTCGCATGGGAGTTTCGAAGGTCTTCCGGCCCGATCCGGTGCAGGGCGATCAGCACATTGTAATCCGATTGGCGCGGAATGAAATCGCCCGCAGCCGCCGAACCGTACAAAATCACCGCCGCTAAGTTTTTGCCATGGGTCGATCTCAGATCGTCAATAAATGCGTCGAATTGATTCATTGTATTTACCAGTCTCCGCCTGCTCCGCCGCCGCCGAAATCGCCGCCGCCGCCAAATCCGCCCCAACCGCCGGAGGAGCCGCCCCAATCGCTCGATGAGCCGCCCGATCCACCTGAACCAAGAATGCCGCCAATGATCCAAGGCAGGGCACTTCCTCCTCCGCCGAACCCACCGCCGCCGCCCCAGCGGTCGCGGTCATTCTTGTCACGCGAATTCTTGCCGCCGCCCCGGCTTAGGATAATGATCAACAATACGGCTGCAATTATAATACAAAGCGTAAAATTACACGGTGACGGACTCGACCCGGTGGGTTGGACAGCTTCCGGCGTCGCTGTGGAAGCTACTCCGCTGGAGCGCTGTTCGATGGTTCGAATATATGCTTCAACCGTATCTTCTATGCCCTTTGCGTAATTGCCTTTTTTGAATTCCGGAACAAGATATTGCCGCTGAAGGCTGCCGACAAGGCCGTCCGGCAGCTCGTCCTCGAGATCCTTGCTGACCTGTGTGAAATATTTTCGGTCGTCGATCGCGACAAAAAGCAGTGCGCTGGGGTTGTCGTCGGCCTTCGAACCGATTCCCCACCCGCGCGCGACCGCCAATGAATAATCGAATATGGGCCGTTCGCCTGTCGTATTCACGACCGCGACGGCAAGCTCGACCTGCGGGTTTGTCTGTTCCTTGAATTGCCTTAGACGCGTTTCGAGCCGCTGTTTTGTCGCGGCATCGATCACGCCCGCGTAATCATTGACGTGACCGGTCGGCGCGGGCAGCGGCGAAGTATTTATCGAAAAAGGCTGTGAATTTTGGGAATAAGAAGCTGACGCGGCCAGAAATATCGCCAGCACGATGACCATGGATCGAATTTTCACCCGCGTAATTGCTTTATTCATTTCGGTTGAAATGATTTTGCCAAATATTCTTAAAATACGAAAGTTCTAGTTTGCAGGTTCCGTATTGTTACTGGCGGGTTTAACGTCGATGATCTTCGCTCGAAATATGCGGAGCGCACGCTGGACCGCCGGGTGGCGCTCGGCGTACGTCAGTAGCTGTTCTTCGGTCGCGCCGGCCGGTAATTCGGGGATCTCGCCGTCCTGAACCTCTTCGTAGGCCGGCATATACGCCGCGATATCGATGGCGGGAGCAACCGCCGCGGCGGACCCGTTCGCTTGTTCTGCTACAACGGCAGCGGCCGAACCAACGAGTGCCTCGGCAAATTTCGCGGCCCCAGGAATAGGTGCGAGGTCATCGCCCGTTTCCATCAAACGCATTTCAAACGCTTGATCGAGCCATTTGTCTTCGATATGTTCAAGCTCTTCCGACGGGATCGGCGGCAGACGGACGGGCATCGCTTCGATGATCGCAGCAGGCGACACCGACACGGAACTCGGCGGTTCGAATGCGGGTTTTAGGGACTCCGGAACTCGTGGAACGAGTGGCGGATCGGGCGATATGGCAGCCGGAGTCGGCGCAGAACGCTTATTTTCGAGAGGTTCTTCAGAAACTAGAGTTTTTTTTTCCGCGGCGGCCGAATTCTCAGAAGCGGTACCGGATGCGGCTGAGGAACCGCCTTTCTCAAGGGCGGACAAACGCCCGAGAATTCCTTCGATGTCTTTCAGCCTGCCGATTTCGACTAGCTTCATTAGGCCGATCTCAAACGTATATCGCGTCTGTGTCGCGTCCTTTAGCTTGGTTTCGGTTTCCCCAAGTGAATTGAAGAATCGCAGCAGGTCGGATTCGGAGAACGGATCGGACAGTTCCTTCAAGACGTCACGGCCGAGCATCGAACCTTCGAAAAGCTGTTCGGAATCGCTTGCGACCTTAAAAACAAGCAGGTCGCGGAATATCGACAGCAGGTCGCGGCAGAAGTTGCGAAGGTCCTGGCCGCGAACAATTAGGTCTTCCGCAACGCCGAGTATAGCCTTGGGATCGCGCCCGGCTATCGCCCGGACAACGCTTGCCATCATGTCTATGCTTGCGAAACCGAGAGCATCGACAACGTCATCCACCTCGATCCGGTCGCCGGAAAAGCTTATGACCTGATCGAAATTCGATTGAGCATCGCGCATCGAACCTTCGCCCGATCGGGCGATCTCGCGAAGTGCATCGTCGGAAATGTCGATCTTTTCTGCTTCGGCGATGGTTTTGAGCCGTGCAAAGATCTTTGAGATCGGGATCGTCCGGAACTGAAATTCCTGGCATCGCGACAGGATCGTATCGGGAACCTTGTGCAGCTCTGTCGTCGCCATCACAAAGACGACGTTCGACGGCGGTTCTTCGAGCGTTTTCAGCAGCGCATTGAATGCAGACCGCGAAAGCTGATGCACCTCGTCAATGATGAAGACCTTGTAACGGTCGCGGGCCGGATTGATATTTATGCTATCGATGATGGTTTCGCGAACGTTCTCGATGCCGGTGTGCGAGGCTGCGTCGATCTCGAGCACGTCCATCGAACGGCTTTCTGAAATTTCCAGGCATGAAGGGCAGATATCCGCATCGCCAACACGACACGGCGTAAGATTCGGCTTTTCCGTCTTATGACAATTCAGGGCCTTTGCAAGCAGGCGCGCGGTCGTGGTTTTTCCGACGCCGCGTGCGCCCGAAAACAGATACGCGTGATGAAGGCGGTCGTGCTCGATCGCGTTTCGGAGCGTGTGAGTGATCACTTCCTGGCCCGTGACCTCTTCGAACGACTGCGGACGCCATTTTCTTGCAATTACCTGATAGGACATTCGGGATAGATTTTAACCGCAACTCGTAGATTTGAGAAGAGGCGAAGCCGTATTTGGAGCGGGCGAACGGCTATTTAAAAAGTTGGTGGCTCCAGACTTTCCCGCAACACAGGCTGAAATTGCTACCGTTGCTCTGTTCCCAGCCTAGCGGAGTTCACAACTCAAACCTTGTGCGGAGCCTGAAGCCATATGCGATTGCGGTTCTTACAAAGCAGAACTCAGATCTTTTGTGACCTGAGTTCTTCAATAACAGTTCCGCGATCGTCTGGCGGAAAGGGTGGGATTCGAACCCACGGAACCCTTTTGAGGTTCACAGCATTTCCAATGCTGCCAATTCAACCACTCTTGCACCTTTCCAAATAATTTGTATGGCGGAGAGGGTGGGATTCGAACCCACGGTACCCGTTAGGGTACAACGATTTTCGAGACCGTCCGATTCAACCACTCTCGCACCTCTCCGCGAATCTTTGATTCTACCGTTTTCATTCGAAAAAACTCAAGTGGCCCGAGCGGGTTATAATTTATCGGTCTCCGGTCGTCGCTGCTCGGCACGTCTTTGCCGGAAGAAATCCTGCATCAAACGGCGGCAAGGTTCAGCGAGGACACCCGACGTGATCTCCATCCGATGGTTCAGCCGTTCGTCGTCGCAGATGCGGTAAAGCGTTTCCACGGCGCCGAAGCGCTCGTCACGCGAGCCGAAGACCAGCCGATTGATACGCGAATTTACGAGAGCGCCGGCGCACATGACACACGGCTCGATCGTCGTATAAAGCGTTGATCCCGTCAGGCGGTAATTTTCGATCTTTGCGGCTGCGGCTCTGATTGCAAGTATTTCGGCATGGGCCGTCGGGTCGTTGTCGGCGATGGTGCGGTTGAATGCCTCCGCAAGCAATTCACCATTCTCACCGACGATGCACGCGCCGATAGGGACCTCGCCGAGATCCGCCGCCGCACGCGCGCAGTCTATCGCAGCGGTCATCCATTTCTCATCCACGCTCAACATCGCAACCGATTTTATCCTATCGCGGCTGCGGCGGACAAAGCGCATCCCGTGCACGAAAATTCCTTGCATCTCAACTGCATAAGTGATACATCTTTTTTGTAGTGAGGCGGTTGTTCGAAGCCTCCCCCGCTTGCCCTTAACGTCTTATGAACGACGAGGTTCGGCTCGGTTCGCAACCGGCCGACGAAGAAATTCACACAACACACGCACCGCAAACGTTTCGTGCATTTGCCGATGAGGTGCGCCAGCGTGCGCAGAAGCCTGCGACCACGCCCGTAACTATCGCGCAAAAGCTTGCGCCCGGTGAATTCAACACCGCGATGGTGCATTTTTACCGCGGCGAGATACAGCGTTCGAATATCTGGCGCAACCGGCTGGATGCAACGACGAACTGGGCCGTGATCACCGCCGGCGCGACGCTGTCGTTCGTTTTTAGTTCGCCCGATAACCCGCATTTTGCTATTCCGATCAATACGATACTCGTCACGATCTTTCTTTTTATGGAAGCACGCCGGTTTCGTTATTACGAGGTCTGGGCAAACCGCGTCCGTGTGCTGGAAACGGGATATTTCGCGCCCATGCTGTCGCACCGGACGATGCCGCCTGACAAGGAATGGGCCGAGCACATTTCCGCCGATCTGCTGACGCCGCATTTTACTATCACGATCTGGGAAGCTCTCGGACGGCGGCTGCGTGCGAACTACCTTTGGATCTTTGCTCTTTTGGCCGTTTCATGGACGCTGAAGATCTACATTCATCCGTCGCCTATTCCATCGACATCGATGATAGAACGCGAGCGTTTTTGGGAGATCGCGATGCAGAGGGCCCACGTGGGGCTTGCACCCGGCTGGCTCGTTATTCTGGTCGGCGCCGTCTTTAACGGCGTGATCCTGCTCCTCGCATTCGGCACGATGCGCCTTAGAAACGCTTCGAGCGAAGTTTTGCCCTCGGCCGAACTCGAATGGCATCCGCTGCGGCAGATGTCCACATGGGCCGAATCCAACCTAAAACGCCGCAACACGATCCGACGCTCGCGAAAGGCCCGCCAGCGTATGCGCTCCATTCATAAAACTGAAGCCTGAAACCATCGGTGATTTTGAATCTGCGGCCGCGGTCTGTTATTTTTCTGCATAAGCTGTAATTTCAGAATCAAGGAGAGCAATAACTTATGCCGATAGAACTAGATGATCGCGGGCGGGCGCTCGAGAACGAGTATTTTCGACGCAAAGAGCAGGAACTGCTCGAGAAAATGAAGGCGAAAGTTCAAAGCGAGGACGCAAAGGCGCTCGGGATGAAGTGTCCGAAATGCGACGGCACGCTTCATGAAACCGAATACGAAAACATCAAGATCGACGTCTGTGACGGATGTTCGGGCGTGTGGCTCGACGCGGGTGAACTCGCTCAGATCGCCGCAAAAGACGAAGGCGGCAGCGGCTGGTTCGGAAAGCTGTTTGGCTAAGAGCTAACTGCCTGTAATGACTAATTTAATTAGGAAAAGCGCGGCTGTTTACCTGCTTCTCGCGGTGCTGCTTACCGCGGGAATGGCGGCCGCGCAGAAGCCTCTCCAAGCCGAAACGGAAGGCGCCGCGATCCGTACCGAAAAGCTTGCGAGCAAATTGATGGCGCGCCAAATGCCGTATCGCGTGGTCCTGCCGCCGCAGTACAACGCTGACTCCGCCGCACGGTTTCCCGTCGTATATCTGCTTCACGGCCTGACCGGCCATTTCGATAATTGGACGGAAAAGACGGCAGTTGGAACGCTCGCAGACGGCGTGATCATAGTCACGCCCGAGGGCGGCGACGGATGGTATACCGACAGCGCGACCGTCACGAACGACAAATACGAAAGTTATGTCGTTACGGAGCTGATCCCGGAGATCGACAGGAAATTCCGCACGGCCGGCGGCCGAGAAAATCGGGCGATCGCGGGATTATCGATGGGCGGATACGGTGCGATTAAATTCGGGCTGAAATATCCGCATTTATTCTCGCTCGTCGGCAGCTTCAGCGGCGCGTTCGACGCCCCGAAACGAGGGATCGGAGGGCAGAAGACCTGGCCGTCGATCGCCAGCGTTTACGGGCCGGACGATAGCCCGACGCGAAAAGCGAACGATATTTTCGTGATCGCCGGCGGCTTGGCCGAAGAGCGGGTAAAGCAACTTCCGTTCATTTATTTCGACTGCGGAACTGAAGATCTTTTATTGAATACCAATCGCGAATTCGCTGAACTTCTCGTTAGTAAAAAGGTCGCTCACGAATATCGCCAGCTTCCCGGTCGCCATTCGTGGCCGTACTGGGAAAAGCAGATAAGAGAGTTTCTTCGCTTGCGGGCAGGCATTTCCAAATAGTTCAAAAAGTAAATCCGTTATCTTGTAGGGAGAAAATAATGAAGTTCGCCGGTACCATCTTTGCGATCCTGATCTTTTCGATATTCGCTTTTTCGCAATCGGAGCAGGAAAAGCGCGTTGCCGATATTCAGGCCGCACTTAAAAGCGAGAATCTGGATGGATGGCTGTTTTACGACTTTCGCGGCAGCGACATTCTTACCCCTCGGATCCTGAAAACGTCGCGTCTGGGCGGCTCGCGACGATGGTATTACTACATTCCGGCGACCGGAGAGCCGGTCAAGCTGGTCCACGCGATCGAACCGGGGCAGCTCGATTCGCTGCCGGGCACGAAGATGATCTATCGCGAATGGCAGCTTATCGAATCAAACCTTAAAAAGGCGATTCTTGGTGCGGGGCAGCCTAATAAACGCCCGCGCGTCGCGATGCAGTATTCTCCAAATAACGACATTCCGTATATTTCGCGGGTCGATGCCGGGACAATCGAAATGGTGCGCTCGATCGGTGTCGATGTCGTGACCAGTGCCGACCTTGTTCAGCAGTTCGAAGCTGTCTGGACGCCGGAACAGCTCGCAATGCACAACGAAGCGGCTGCAAAGCTGCAAAAGATCATCATCGAGACGTTTGCCGAGATAAAACGGCGGATGCTTGCAAACGAGCCAACGACCGAGACGGACGTACAGCAATTAATGATGAAGCGCTTCGGCGAAGAAGGGATGCGGCCGGCGCCGATGATCGTCGCGGTAAACGCCAATGCCGCATCGCCGCATTATTTTCCGACAAAAGAGCGGAATTCGCCCATAAAACGCGGCGACCTCGTCCTGATCGACACGGTTACGAAAATGAACAAGCCGATGGCGCCGGCGGTAGACCTTACGTGGGTCGGTTACGTCGGCGAAACTGTGCCGGAAGAGTACGTAAAGATCTGGAACATCGTATATGAAGCACAGCAGGCGGCATACAATTTCGTAAAGAGCTCTTTTCGGGACAAGAAGGTAATAAAGGGAGCACAGGTCGATGACGTCGCACGCGGCGTGATCAAAAAGGCCGGCTACGGCGACCAGTTCCTGCACCGCACGGGCCATTCAATTGGCGAAGAGGGCCACGGGAACGGCGCGAACATCGACAATCTGGAAACGCGAGACACGCGGCGACTCGTGCCCGGAACAGCGTTTTCGATCGAACCTGGGATCTATCTGGAAGGGAAGTTCGGCATACGCTCTGAGATCGATGTTTATTTGACGGAAAACGATGCGGTCATTACCGCGCTCCACCAGACCGAAATTATCGCCATAATGAAATAGATCTGTTATTACAGCGGCGCCAGGGGAATAGGCAGCAGCGATACAACGTCGACCGCTTCTCAAGATCCCCCAAAGCGTCACATCGCCCCTGCAAGTGCCGCCACTGTGCTAGATTCATAGGTATGTTAAATTTCGCTATTGAAACCGCTCGTGATGCCGGCCACGTGTTGCTTGAAAAGTTCGGCAAGATCGAGAAGATCACGAAAAAGGGCGACATCAACCTCGTTACCGAAGCCGATCTGGCGTCGGAAAAACTGATCATTGAACGGATCAAATCTTATTACCCGAAGCATGCCATTCTTGCGGAAGAATCCGGCGAAGCCGTTGTTGTTTCCGGCGATTCTTCCTGGAAATGGATCATCGATCCGCTCGATGGCACGACCAATTATGCACACGGGTACCCCTGTTTCTGCGTGACTTTGGCTCTCGAGCACAACGGCGAGATCGTTATCGGCGTAACATACGATCCAACACGCGATGAGCTATTCGCAGCGGAAAAGGGTCAGGGAGCGACACTGAACGGCCGCCGAATTCGCGTTTCTGCGACCGAAAACCTGGGCGATTCGCTGATCGTCACCGGATTTCCGTACGATTTTAAGGACCGGCATGATTTTGCGCGGCATCTGACCCAGTTTTTATTAGGCTCGCGCGGGGTCCGCCGCGACGGATCCGCCGCGATCGACATGGCATACGTAGCATGCGGCAGGTTCGACGGATTTTGGGAAGAAGGCCTGAATCCGTGGGACGTCGCTGCCGGCTATTTGATGATCCAGGAAGCCGGCGGCAGCGTTACGTATTATAACGGTGAGAAATTCAGTGTATATACGCCGCCCATCTGTGCCAGCAACGGCCTGATCCACGCGCAGATGCTGGAAGTGCTTCGCTAAGTTCGACGCAGTTCACGACAAAACGTCGCGGGCTATGCTAATCTAAGTCACTTATCAGCAAGTCATGCTGCCGCAACGGCCACTGACGTCTGACAACTATCTATGTCCTGGTTTCGTAGAGACAAGCCCAAGATCGAGGGGCAAGACGACGGCGGAGAACGCAACGTCAAAACGGAAGGGATTTTCGTTAAGTGCCTCGAATGCGAAAGCCCGTTATATAAACGCGAGCTTACAGAATCGCTGCAGGTCTGCACGCATTGCGGGTATCATTTCCGGTATTCCGCCCGCGAACGCCTGTCGAGCCTGTTCGACGACGGCAAATATACACAGCTCGACGAAGAGGTCACATCCGCTGACCCGCTCGAATTTGTCGATACCAAACCGTACAAGGAACGCATTGAGACCGCTAAGGAAAGCTCCGGGCTGCCCGAAGCCATCGTTTCTGGCGAGGGCAAGGTCGGCGGCCACCTCGTTTATGCCGGTGCGATGGATATGAGCTTTATCGGCGGTTCGATGGGATCGGCCGTCGGTGAAAAGATCACGCGCCTGATCGAGCGCGCCGTTGAAAACCGAGGTTCGGTCATCATTTTTTCAGCATCGGGCGGCGCTCGAATGCAGGAAGGCACTCTGTCGCTGATGCAGATGGCAAAGATCTCGGCCGCTCTCGCACGGCTTCACGACGAACGCCTGCCGTTTATCTCCGTTCTTACCGATCCGACGACGGGCGGCGTAACCGCGAGCTTTGCTATGCTCGGCGATGTGATAATTGCGGAACCGAAAGCACTTATTGGCTTTGCCGGCCCGCGCGTCATCGAACAGACCATCCGGCAGAAACTCCCGAAAGGCTTTCAGCGAAGCGAGTTCCTGCTTGAACACGGCATGGTCGATATGGTCGTTGATCGCCGCGAAATGAAGGGAACAATAGAGCGCTTGCTGGATTTTATGATGAACACCGACGGCAAGCGGTGACGCGTGTTGCGATGCGATTCGACGAGGCCCAGGATTATCTCTACTCCCTAGGCAATGAAGTTTCCGCGATGAAGCTCGGGCTTGAGAGCATCGGAAAAGTTCTCGCGGCCCTTGGCGGTCCTCACGATCGATACAAGAAAGTTCAGATCGCCGGCACGAACGGAAAGGGTTCGGTCTGCGCATTTCTCGATTCCATGTGCCGCACGGCCGGCATTCGCACGGGACTATTCACCTCGCCCCACCTCGTTTCGATCACTGAACGCATAAAAATAAACGGCGAAGATATTAGCGAAACTCAATTTGCTGAGCTCGCGACGCTTGTTCGCGAAACCTGCGAAAACCTGGTAAGAACCGGCGAGCTCGAATCCGTTCCCACCTATTTCGAACAGGTCACGGCAATAGGTTTGAAGGCCTTTGAAGACGCCTGCGTTGAACTGGTCGTTCTCGAAACTGGCCTCGGCGGCCGGTTCGACGCGACGACCGCGGCCGGCGCCGAGATCGCCGGAATAACACAGATAGCACTCGATCACCAGAATATCCTTGGCAACACTTTGACAGAGATAGCCGCTGAAAAGGCCGCGATCATCCATTCGGGAACCATTGCGGCGGTTGCGGCCCATCAGGACGCAGCCGTTGAGCAGCTCATAACCGACCGTTGCCGCGAATTGGGTGTCCATTTCGAGTGGAGCACGATGGAAACCGCCATTGCCGAAGAGGCGGATGACTCTCCAGTCTTGCGAGCTTCGTTTCTCTCCGGCAGGCATAATTATGACGGCGTTCGTCTGAAACATATGCTTGGACGGCATCAGGTCGAGAATGCCGCGGTCGCGATTGGCCTTGCCGAAGCCATTTCGGAACATTGGTTTCCTATCTCTAAACAAGACGTTATTTCCGGCCTCGAGAATGCACGAAATCCCGGAAGGCTGGAACTTACGAACGGTATCTTGCTCGATGGAGCGCATAATCAGGCCGGGGCCGAAGCTTTACGGACATTTGTCGAAGAGAATATTCGCGGGCCGATCGTTATGATCTTCGGTACGATGCGTGATAAGGACATCGGGGACATCGCTGAGATCCTGTTTCCGCTCGCTGATCATCTCATCCTGACACGGCCTGAAAACTCGCGAGCTATGACCGCAAATGAAGTGCTGCGGTTCGTACCGGATGGCATCGCACATGAACGCATAACGCTGTCGGACACGCCCGCTGATGCGTTGAGCGCCGCATTCGAATTGGCAGAAAGAGGGGAATCGCTCATCCTCGTCACCGGTTCGCTTTATCTCATCGGCGACGTAAAGCGCCTTTTGAATACGATCCCGGAGACGAAAGTGACGATAAAGCAAAATTTTCTCAACACTTTTCGTGCCGGGCGGGATGTCTGATATCTTAGGAAAAGGAACAGTCCGAATTATCCGGGAACAACGATTAGACTATGTATAAAATTGTATTGATCCGACACGGCGAAAGTGAATGGAACAAAGAGAACCGCTTTACCGGCTGGAAGGATGTCGACCTATCGCCAAAAGGCATGGAAGAAGCGCACGCCGCCGGCAAGCTCCTTAAGAACGAAGGATTTACATTTGACGAGGCATACACATCGGTATTAAAGCGAGCGATCCGCACGCTTTGGATCATCCTGGATGAAATGGACCTGATGTGGATACCGGAGACGAAATCGTGGATGCTGAACGAAAGGCATTACGGCGCGCTGCAGGGGCTGAACAAGGCAGAAACAGCTGCACAATACGGCGAAGAACAGGTGCTGATGTGGCGTCGCAGCTTTGATATTCCGCCGGCTGAGCTGCCGGACACGGACGAACGCTTTCTCGGTAACGACCCGAGGTATTGTTCGATCGACAAGAGTAAATTCCCAAAGACGGAGTGCCTCAAGGACACGGTCGCCCGGGTCGTGCCGTATTTTGAATCGGAGATCCTGCCGAAGGTAAAAGAAGGCAAGAGGCTTATCGTCGCCGCCCACGGCAACTCGCTGCGGGCCGTCGTAAAATATCTCGACAGCGTTTCCGACGAGCAGATAACCCATTTGAATATCCCGACCGGCATCCCGCTTATTTATGAGCTCGATAAAGATCTCAAACCTATCAAGAGCTATTATCTCGGCGATCCCGAAGCGGTCCGCAAGGCGCAGGAAGCCGTCGCGAACCAGGGAAAAGCCCAGAAATAGTGGACAAATTCGTGCACGAAAAACTGAAATAGTGTATGAACTTTTCCTGTTAAAATATTATCAAAACATCGGTTCGCCTATCGTGAACCGATTTTTGTTTGAACAGGAAATACTGATATGAAGACCACTAAACTCTTCGCTTCTGCATTTATCGCGGCAACGGTTTTTGCAGGTGTTTCGTTCGGCCAGACAAGGCGCACGACGGCCCGACGACCCGCCCAGCAGCAGACGGCTCTTTCTACCTCGGAAATCTCCGGCGGTTTGAAAGAAGCGTTGTTTCAGGGGATCCGTAACGCTGTTGACGACCTCGGCCGCGAGAACGGGTTTCTCGACAATGACCGCGTTCGCATTCCGCTGCCAAAGGGACTGCAGCGTACAGAGAAGACGCTCCGTGCACTCGGACAGGGCCGCCGCGTTGACGAATTTATCGAATCGATGAACCACGCCGCGGAAAAGGCTGTGCCCGTCGCGACCGACGTTTTCCTCGATTCGATCCGGCAGATGTCGTTTACGGACGCCCGCAACATACTATTCAGCGGCGAGGATGACGCGGCGACGCAATTCTTTCGCCGAACGAGCGAGGACAGGCTGCGCGACGAATTCCGCCCCATCGTCGAGGATTTCACCGAACAAGTAGGGGTCACTCAGAAATACAAGGAAATGATCGGCCGATACGGAGCGCTCGGGCGTGCGTTCGGACATGATGCCGGCGACCTCGACGGCTACGTTACGCAGAAAGCCCTCGACGGCCTGTTCCTGCTGGTTGCCGACGAGGAACAAAAGATCCGCCGCGATCCGATCGGCAGAACCACTAGCATTCTGCGTAAGGTTTTCGGCGTTCTGAGATAACCGCAGGCCGCAATTTTGAATTCTGAAAGGGAAGAGACGAGTTTTCTTTTCCCTTTTTTCCTTTTATACTTATCCCTTGCGCCAGCATACGGACATCCCTGTATTCGAACGTTCGGCTATGATCCTTATATGAGCAGTACTCTCAAGGGACTTAAATATATTCTTGCTCTCGGTTCCGATCCGCAGAACTTTCTCGGCACGTGGTGGGTTCCCTACACCCTGTCGCGGCTGCCCAAAGGGCAGCGCCGAAAATGGGCACTCAGAGCTCTTTCCCTCAGCCCCCATTATTTTTTTGACACAGGTGCCAACGGGCCGCTTGATGAAAATCTTGAGGCCGCGTTTCAATTGGGTATAAGGTCCAGGGAAAAGATATACGATCTGGTCCTTAAAGACGCGTTGAACGCGGACGATACAGTGCTCGATTACGGATGCGGCCCGGGTTTTCTGGCGGTGAATACTGCAAAACACGTAAAGGCAGTTTATGCCTGCGATATCTCGACGGGCGCTTTGACGTGTGCCGGAATTATCAATCCGGCGAAGAACCTGACCTATCTTCGGGCCGATGAACACGGATTTAGTTCGATCCCGGATGGAAGCATCGACGCGGCATACAGTTTTGCCGTGATCCAGCATTTGACGGATGAAACGTTTGAGCATGTGCTGTCGAATTGCAGCCGAAAATTGAAGCCGGGCGGAAAGCTTATCCTGCATATTCAGCTATCCGATGACGCGTGGAAGACCGAGAGCGAATGGAAGGCCGACACGTCCTTAAAAGGGAAGCTGAAATTTCGCTACGGCCTGCACTGCTTTGGCAGAAGCGCGGAGCATCACGTCGAATTGGTTGAAAAACATGGATTTAGTGATGTTCAGATCGAGGACCTTGCTCCCGAAGCGGCCGCTGAACTGAACGGGACCCAGGCCGAGGCTATCCTTACCGCAAGGCGGTCATAGAATGAACCAGCGGCGCAATGATTACCTAATTAAACTTGCCCGGTACATGACCGCCTAGTGAATATACGTCTACAGAAGTTTGTCTTTGTCTTACTGCTCATCGCGTGCCTTACGCCCTTTGGCTCACCGCCGCTCGCTCTCGCTCTAGGTTTGTTCGTTGCGTTGGCGATAGGGCATCCGTATCCCCAACTTAGCGGCAAACCCACGAAGTACCTGCTGCAGGCTTCGGTCGTGCTGCTGGGTTTCGGAATGAATCTCTCGGCGGTTTATGAAGCGGGAAAGGACGGCATAGCGTTCACGGTCGTTACGATCGCCGGAACGCTTGTCCTCGGTTACTTGGTAGGAAAGTTATTGTCGGTCAACGAAAAGACTTCAGCACTAATCTCGTCCGGAACAGCAATATGCGGCGGCAGCGCGATCGCGGCGGTCGCGCCTGCGATCCACGCCGAGAGCGAAGAGATGTCCGTCTCGCTCGGAACGGTCTTCATACTTAATTCGATCGCCCTGCTGCTGTTCCCGGCTATCGGCCATTCGCTCGGGCTGACGCAGAACCAGTTCGGTATCTGGTCCGCGATTGCCATTCACGACACGAGTTCGGTCGTTGGAGCATCGCAGACCTACGGGCCGACTGCGCTCGCTGTCGCTACCACCGTGAAGCTTGCGAGGGCTCTTTGGATCGCGCCCGTCGCATTATTATTCGCTTTTATTTACCGAAGATCGGGATCCGACACGAAGGCAAAGGTCGCGATCCCGTGGTTCATTTTCCTTTTTCTGCTCGCAACGGCCGTTCGCACCTACGCTCCCGTACAGGTCCTGCCCAGTATCTTCGATTCGCTGGTGAACCTGGCGAAGGCCGGAATGACCGTTACCCTCTTTTTGATAGGCGCGAGCCTTTCGCTGAAGACCGTAAAGGCGGTCGGCGTACGGCCGCTGATCCAGGGCGTTCTGCTCTGGGTCGTGATCTCTGCCGTATCGCTGTTCGCCGTCCTTAAGCTGCTCTGATCCCGATCAGTGCGGCGTTAGAACAACCTTTCTCCACGTATCTTTTTCCTGATTGAAATGATCGTACGCCATCGGCGCTTCGCTCAGTTTCAGCCGGTGCGATATAACAAAGCTCGGGTCGATCTTACCTTCTTCGACCGCGTTGAGCAGGGTCGGCATATACTTGTGCATATGCGTCTGGCCCATCTTGAATGTCAGCCCTTTGCCAAACGCTGCGCCGAAATTGAACTTGTCCAGGAAACCGCCATATACGCCCGGGATCGAAACAGTTCCGCCCTTTCGGCAGCAATAGATCGCCTGTCGCAACGCGTGCGGGCGATCGGTCGCAAGATATACGGCAGCCTTTGCGTAATCCATCAACGCATCCGGCGATGTGCCGTGCGACTCTAGCCCGACGGCGTCTATGCACGAATCCGGCCCGCGCCCGCCCGTAAGATCGAGAAGGCGTTCGTACACGTCTTCTTTGTCGAAATTTATCGTGACCAGGTTCTCGTTCTCGGCTCGTGCAAGGTCCAGACGGTCCTCATAATGATCGATCAGCACCACGCGCTCGGCACCTAGCATAAATGCGGATTTCACCGCGAATTGTCCGACCGGCCCGGCTCCCCAGATAGCGACAGTGTCGCCTTCCTTAATATCGCAGTTCTCAGCCGCCATGTATCCCGTCGGGAAAATGTCCGAAAGGAACAGGACCTTCTCATCCGGGAGATGCTCGGGCACCTTCAACGCACCGACGTCGGCGAAGGGAACACGGACGTATTCGGCCTGTCCGCCGGCAAATCCGCCCATCATATGCGAATAGCCGAAAAGAGCCGAGCCCGTATAGCCATACAGCGTTTCGACCGTTGACGGAGTTGGGTTCGAATTGTCGCACGCGGACCACAGTTCCTTCTTGCAGAAGAAACATTCACCGCACGCGATCGTGAACGGGATGACTACGCGGTCGCCTTTCTTCAGGTTTGTTACCTTGCTGCCGACCTCCACGACCTCGCCCATGAATTCGTGGCCGAGAATGTCGCCTTCCTGCATTGTCGGGATATAGCCGTTATAAAGGTGCAGGTCCGAGCCGCATATCGCGGTGGCTGTAACGCGAATTATCGCATCGCGCGGGTTCAAGATCTGCGGATCCGGGACCTCTTTGACCTGGACATCATGTTTACCGTACCAACATACTGCTTTCATTATTCCTCCTTGTTCCTAGGCCCTCGCCGCTCTCGCCTTAGGCATTTCAGACCTTCCTGACGGCTGTCCTTCGACTGTAATTATTTGTCCCGTTTCCATCAGCATCTTGAATCGCCTCAGGTCTTCCGCGATCTGTGTGCTGGGCTCTTCGCCGAAAAGCCATGCCAGGAACGATCCGAGCTTGCCGCCCGGAGCTTCGTACGTCATCACGACGCGGACCTCGGTCCCGCGATTCGTGGTCGGTCGAAATTCTACGACGCCGGAATTTGCTATGTCCGAGCCTTCGACCGATTTCCAGCCGATCCGTTCGTTCGCGATATCGCTCGTGACCTCGGCGTCCCATTCGACCGATTGGCCGAGCGGCGCCTTTGCCTTCCAGTGCGACAGGTTGCCTTCGCGATTCGATACGGTTTCGAGATGTTTCATAAATGCGGGCAGATTCTCGAAATTACGCCAGAATCGGTAGAGCTCCTCTTGCGAACGGTTGATCGTGATCGAACGGGTGACGTGGACCTTGCCGGAAAGCCAGCCTTTACCGAACGGTGAATTTGGATTGCCGGACCGCTTATGGGCCGTATCGATACCGGCGGCTTCGTACGCCGGACAATGGCCGGTCGCGCCGCGCAGCAGCAGCCCGCCCCCAAGCAGCGACATCGCCGTTCCGAGCATTCCGCCCTGCTTAAGGCCGTACGCCACCATCGCGCCGCCGGCCACGGCCGAGGCAGCGCGTTCGACGTCGCTGACGTTCTTCGAAGACTCGCCCGCCGGATGAGTGAGTGTTTCTCTGTGTGTTGTCTCGTGCATATTACTCCTTAATGAATCTGTTCATTCGGTTTAAGTTCGTTGTTTCTGTAGGAGGCGTTGTCGTTAAGCATCGTCAAAAAAGACGGTGCGACGCTTGAGGTGCTTTCGAGGCCCGTCGCCATACCGGTCCCGATCCCGCCTTTGCCGGGCAGCAGCCGGTTAACCAGGGCCAAGACATCCGTCGTAAATTCCGGCGCGAGAGCGTGGGCCATTGCGGCCAGCTTCGCCTGGACGGTTATGATCAACTCGGCATCGCCGCGTTTCGTCGCCGCTATTATCTGGTGCGCGGCCCGTTCGGCGCGGATCGACGTCAGCGGCAGCGCGGCGGACAGGCTGAACAGGGCGAACTCCGCTTCGTTCTGCCCTTTGAAATATGCGTTAATGTGGCTGCCCGTACGCATAAGCCCCGGATTTACCGTAGTTACGTAAATATTGTCCTTCGCTAGCTCGACGCCCATTGCCGACGAAAGCCCCGCGAGCGCGAATTTGCTGGCACAATAAGGTGCGAGATGCGGCACGGGGATCTTTGCCCCTATCGATGCGATATTCACGATCCTGCCTTCCCGTCGCCGCCGCATGTCCGGCAAAACCGCCTGCATGGCGTAAAAAGGCGCCCAAAAATGGATCGCCATCGCGTCTTCGAAGTCCTGCTGGGTCTGCAGCTCGAGCGGGCCAACCTGGATCACGCCCGCATTGTTCACAAGCACATCTACTGGCCCGACGCTAGAGCGCACGTAATCCAGGAGGGCATTCACCTCGCCCCGGTTTCGCATATCGAGCCCGTAATCGTAAACCTCGGCCCCGCGGTGCTCGAGGTCCTGTTTCGCGCGAATGAGTTCTTCGCGGTCGCGTGCGCAGATCACGATCCGCGTCCCCTGATCGGCAAATGCTCGTGCCAACACAAGCCCGAGCCCGCGGGAGCCGCCCGTGATCAGGACCGTCTTTCCTCTCAGGTCATAGCTTCGCCGAAACCTTTTGGCCGCGAGCATTCCTGCTGCTATCCCCAATCCCGCAGCCGCAATTGCTGTAGGGAGCCTGTTATTTCCTTCGGACATATCGGCCTCCGTCGATCGTTCGTACTATTGCCAAACACTTTGTGTATATCGTACGAATCACCGCAAGAATCGTGCCGCCGGGGGAAATAATTTGGAATCACCGAATGAAAAATGGTACGTTCTAATCAAATGGAGCAACAGGGAAAGGAACAGGTCGTCAAGATCCGTCACGAACTTAAGGGCGTGTTGGAACCGAAACTCGTCCGCATCATCTCGTTCGTCGTGATCACGACGTCTCTGGTCGCGTGCACGGTGCTCTGCATTCTCGCCATCTGGAAATTTACCGAAAGCGACGCCGTATGGCGTGCGATCGCCACCTTTATCGTCGTCAGCATCGCCACCGCGATCTTTACGTTCGTTAACGAAAAGCTCGGTTAGACTGCTCGTTTTGAATCGCCTGCCGAATCTGCTAAAATACTCGTTTCTGCGATAGACGAAGGTTTTATCCGTAATACGCAATGAGCATTAAAGAGATCTCGGTTCGCGGAGCGAGACAGCACAACCTCAAGAACATCAGCGTTGACATACCCAGGGACCGGTTTGTGGTCATCACGGGCCTTTCCGGTTCCGGCAAATCCTCGCTCGCTTTCGACACCATCTATGCCGAAGGCCAGCGCCGTTACGTCGAATCGCTGTCCGCATACGCCCGCCAATTCCTCGATCAGCTCGAAAAACCCGATGTCGATTCCGTAGAAGGCCTTTCTCCGGCAATTTCGATCGAGCAGAAGACCGTTTCGCGCAGCCCGCGATCGACCGTCGGAACGGTTACGGAGATCTACGATTATCTCCGCCTTCTGTTCTCGTCGATCGGACAGCCGCGCTGCCATCAATGCGGAGCGCCCATCACCCGTCAATCCGTCGATCAGATCGTCACCGGCATTCTCGAACTGCCTGAGGGCGAACGCGTCATGATCCTTGCCCCGATCGTTCGCGGGCGAAAGGGCGAATTCAAGAAGGAGCTCGAAAAGCTTCACCGGGACGGATTTCTGCGGGCGCGGATAGACGGCGAGATGCGGCAGCTTGACGAAGAGATCAGGCTCGACAAACGCCGCAACCATACGATCGAGGTGGTAGTCGACCGCCTTTTGATCAAGAACGGCGTGAAAGAACGCCTGATCGAATCGGTCAAAACGGCGTTGAAACTCACCGGCGGAGCGGTGCTGGTTTCCATTATCGACGGCGAGGAAAAACTCTTCTCCGAAAAAATGGCGTGCGTTAATTGCGGCATCAACATTTCGCCGCTGGAGCCGCGTTCTTTTTCGTTCAACTCCGCTTACGGCGCCTGCAAACGCTGCCAGGGCCTGGGGACCGTGATGGAGATCGACCGGGCGAAGATCATCCCTGACACATCACGGCCCGTGCACGAGATCGATTTCCTCGGCGGCGTTGATAGATCGGGCGCGACGTTCCTGCGTGCGGCTTTGCTCGCGATAATTGAGAAATTCAGCGACGGCGACAAACTCGAACCGCCCGACGCTTCGATCCTGTCGAAGGTCAGATCAAAATTAAAGAAACCGAAGTCGTCCGACCGCGAAAAGCTGGAAAAGACCCCGTTCGCGGAGCTTCCGGACGAGATCCAGGCCGCATTCTTCAACGGCACGAAGCGGCGATTGACCTTTAAACAAAGCTCGTACAAATACGAGAACACGTGGGAAGGAGCGCTTCGTGCGATGCGCGAGCGGATGGAAAATCCGCCTTCGGAAAAGGTGCGTGCGGCGCTGGACGAATTGGTCGGGCCGGTGAAATGTCCTGTTTGCGACGGCAAGAGGCTGCAGCCGGAGAGCCTAGCGGTGCTCGTCCACGGCCTCGGGATCTCCGATTATACCGCGATGCCGATCGCGGAAGCGGTAGAGAAGTTCAACAGCATCGAATTGAACACCCGCGAAGAGAAGGTCGCGGGGCTGGTCCTGAAAGAGATCCGCGACCGCCTGCGTTTCCTGGACGCGGTCGGCCTCGGCTATCTGACGCTCGATCGCGGGTCGGCTTCACTTTCGGGCGGCGAAGGCCAGCGGATACGCCTTGCGACCCAGATCGGTTCACAGCTTCGCGGCGTCCTGTATGTTTTGGACGAACCGAGCATAGGCCTTCATCCGCGCGACAATCAGCGGCTGCTTGAGACCCTGCACGAGCTTCGCGATCTCGGCAACACCGTGCTGGTTGTCGAACACGACGAAGAGACCATCGAACGCGCGGACTATGTCGTAGACCTCGGGCCGCTCGCCGGAACGCACGGCGGCGAGATCATCGCCACCGGCACGCCGGCCGAGATCGAAAAGGCCGAGGGATCGCTTACGGGCCAATATCTCAGCGGCAAGCTGAAGATCGACGTGCCGGACGTCCGCCGCCTTCCGAACGGCAAGCGGATAACCGTTAAGGGGGCGCGTGCCTATAATCTCAAAAATATCGACGTCGAATTTCCGCTCGGGCTGCTGACGGTCGTGACCGGCGTGTCCGGTTCGGGAAAATCGACGTTGGTCGAAGAGATCCTATATCCCGCACTCTACCGCCACGTTTATAATTCCGCCGTCGAACCGCTGGAACACGATTCGATCGAAGGCCTCGAGCTTGTCGACAAGATAATCGAGATCGATCAGACGCCGATCGGCCGCACGCCGCGTTCGAACCCGGCGACGTACACGGGATTGTTCACGCCCTTGCGCGAGCTTTACGCGATGCTGCCAGAATCGCGCACGCGCGGTTACAAGGCCGGACGGTTTTCCTTCAACGTCAAAGGCGGCCGCTGCGAAGCATGCGAGGGCGACGGCATGAAGCGGATCGAGATGAATTTTCTCCCGGACGTTTACGTCACGTGCGATGTCTGCCGCGGCAAACGCTATAACCGCGAGACGCTGGCCGTCCGCTACAAAGGCCTTTCGATCGCCGACCTGCTCGACACCACGATCGAAGACGCTCTGCCGCTTCTCGAAAACATCCCGCAGGTCAGGCAGAAGCTCGAAACCCTTCTAGACGTCGGCTTGGGCTACATCAAGCTCGGCCAATCCGCCACAACGCTCAGCGGAGGCGAGGCACAGCGCATAAAACTCGCGAAGGAACTGTCGAAACGCGCGACCGGCAAGACGATCTACATCCTCGACGAACCGACGACCGGCCTCCATTTCGCCGACGTCCACAAACTGCTCGAAGTTCTCCAACGCCTCGTCGATACCGGAAACACCGTGATCGTGATCGAACACAACCTCGACGTCATAAAATCCGCCGACTACCTGATCGACCTCGGCCCCGAAGGCGGCTCCGGCGGCGGCAAGGTCGTCGCAACCGGAACCCCCGAAGAGGTCGCCCGCATCCGAAAAAGCTACACCGGCAAGGCCCTGAAAGCCGTCTTAAATGCCTGAATTCAAAGGCAGAAGCGTGATATAATATTCAATGTGAGTACTAACGAGGCAAAGATAGACCGAACCCGGATCAGCATCTTTTCAACGTTCGACGAAGCTGACGAAGCCGACCGCGAGTACTGGCGCCATAAGACTCCGCAGGAAAGACTCGCGGCCCTCGAACTGCTGCGCCAAAACGCCTATGGATACGACGATCCAACTACATCGCGACTTCAAAGAGTTCTTGAGATTATTAGAGGCGAATGAGGTCAGATACCTTCTCGTCGGCGGATATGCGGTCGGGTTTTACGGATATGTGCGACCGACCGGCGACCTTGATGTCTGGGTCGATAATAATGAGGATAATGCCGTAAAGATCGTAAAGGCGCTAGGCGAATTTGGATTTGCAACGCCTGAGATCTCCTCCGAAGTATTCACGCTCAAGAAAAGCATTGTCCGAATGGGGATCCCGCCGTTCAAACTTGAGGTGATCACCTTTATAGACGGTGTCGAATTTGCCGAATGCTACGCAAATCGTCAGCGATCGGAGATCGACGGCGTCCAGGTGGATGTCATCAGCCTCGTCGATCTGAAAACGAATAAGCGCGCAAGCGGCCGCCCGAAAGATCTCAACGACCTTTTGGAACTGGAAAAGCTGTAATGTAGGTTGCTTCGGCACATGCAAGAAATGGCTCAAAGGGCGGTTGCCGCAGCCGGCGGAAGACGAGTCGGGTTGGCCACAGGAGCTATAGTCCAGTGACGAAATGGCAAGCCTGCCTTGCAGGCGGCATAACTTTAGCCACACGTGCAGCCCGAAGGGGCGGAACGTGTGAGATATTTCCAACCCGCGTTCCCAGCGTGTTTACACGCGGCACAAAATTTTGGTGAAATCAGGAGGTTGCTAACACGCAACATTCCATGCCGCAATATTTTCAGCCGCAAAACCCCTTTTTCGGAGGTATCTAAATTGAATCATCAATGTCGCAAACGGACATGGCCGCTAGATAGGAATGTCACACGCTCATATACCAAGATTCTCTCCATCGTACTCAACACCTCTCTTGTCGTGTTACTCACCAGCGCGATTTGTGTCGAAGCACAGACAGGACGTAAGACGGTTACCCGAAAAACAATCCGCGCGCTTTCTGTAAAGGAAATAGCGCGCTTGGTCCTGCAGTCGCTAGTGGTTGTAACTGCGAAGGATGTTGACGGTAAGGTTATCGGACAAGGGAGTGGATTTTTTCTTAACGTTGAACGGCCGCCTGCCGATCCCGAATTGCGAAAATTTACCGAACTCGAGATTAAGTGGGCTCTCGACAGCGCTAAGAATGCCGGCGCTTCTCGTATTGAGTTAGTTAATATTCAAAAGTATCTGAAAGTTATCGTTACAAACCTCCACGTTGTAAAATGGGCGACTAAAATTGAAATAAGGGAAATTAGATCGGGAATCGTCTACGATGTCTCTAGTGCTAGGGGTTTGGATCTCAATAATGATCTTTGCTTACTGAGTCTCGGGGACTTTAACCAACATATCGGTGTTCCACTCGAAATCGCAGATTCAGATAGGGTCGGCGTGGGTGACAGCGTTATTGTTGCAGGGAACCCTAAGGGGCTCGAGGGGTCGATAAGCAGAGGAATCGTCAGCGCTATTCGCAATACAGATAAACTCATCCAAATCGACGCCTCCGTCTCCGCAGGTTCTAGTGGGGGTCCAGTCATTAACGAGAGCGGAAAGGTCATAGGGGTCGTTGTAGGAATGATGCTTGGGGGACAAAACTTAAACTTTATTATTCCAAGCAACATTATCAGGCAGGTGAGTCTTACCTCAAGCCTCAGCGGGAAGGCATTGGGAGCAATAGCTGTCTCATCGCGCGAACGGGACAAGCTACTTGGATCAGTAAGAAAAGTTCATATTGCCAGAACCGAGTTGTATGCCGCGATAGATTCGACCACTGGTCGCGTATTGCGACAAATCGAAAGGCGACTTTCTGAGCAGGTAACCGAGTATAACCTGCGAGGACAGCAGCAGTCTTTTTCATCGTACTTTAACGGAGTTCTAAAATTCCGATATCGATATACATTCGGGAAATTAGGGTGCGTAATCAGAACAGTTATGACTGATGAGTCGGGGAATGAAACGGTTGAGAATTTTGACGAAAACGTTTGCCTTCGAAAAAATTTGCTTGGAGATTCATTTAGTAGCCAAATCACAGTGGAGCCCGAGCCTGGGATTAAAGTAGTGTTTAAATATGATCGTTTTGGTAATGAGATTGTTTACATCCAAGAAGAAAAAGGAGTCGTCACCAGCACATTCTCAACCTATGATAATGGATTACTGATTTCACAACGGCATTTGGTGAACGGCCGTCAAACTGAAACGCGTAGGTTCACCTATGATCTCGATACCTTTGGCAACTGGATTCGCCAAGTCCAAACAACTTATTCAAGCGAGTGGCCTGACGTAGGTGCTATCTCGAAGATAACGACTCGAACGATAGAGTATTTTGAGAAGTAGGTGCCAATTCCAAAACCACGATTTAGGCAGCGCACCGAATCCAATCGTTGATAGAATTTTTCTTAGGCCGCGTTGTAACGTCCTTCCGGACGCCTATTTAGCGCTCGACCGGCGTCTTGACTTTGTCCGTAAGGCTGGTTGAATTTTCAGCGCTTTTCTAATCCAACAAACACCAACTCGGCCTCCACGCTTCCGGAATACCCGCGGATGCGGGCGGCAGATTAAAGCCCCGTACGTGAGTGTAAGGATCCCGTAGAATGATACCACTGAGAAGTGGAGTTTCCGGCCTTTGGAATATGATACGAAAGGAGGCTGGGAAATGAAGCGATCGAAGTTTAGTGAGACGCAGGTATTGGGGATATTGAAGGCGGTGGAGCGGGGTCGGACGGTGGCAGAGGTCACCTGGGCAAAGTCAAGGCGGCCCTGCCGCTCCAAACTCTAGGCTTAAGCGGTCAGCGCTGTATTATTATGCTAGACGCCGACGGCACGATCACTATCGCGGTTATAGCTCT
>JAEZIT010000014.1 GCA_023436495.1 Acidobacteriota bacterium | reverse complement strand
GGGCGCGATTCGAGCGAGGTGGCACGCGACCCGCGCGGTTTTGCGGTGAAGTTTTACACCGAGGACGGCAATTGGGATTTGGTCGGCAACAACCTGGCGGTCTTTTTTATACGCGATGCAATAAAATTCCCGGACGTTATCCATTCACTGAAGCCCGACCCCGTCACTTTTCGGCAGGAGCCGAACCGAATATTCGATTTCATGAGCCAGTCGCCGGAATCGATGCACATGCTGACGCATCTGTTCAGCCCGCGCGGCATTCCGGCGAGTTATCGCTACATGGAAGGCTTCGGCGTGAACACGTACAAGATGGTGAACGCGGACGGCGGCACGGTGCTGGTGAAATATCATTTCCACCCGCGGCAGGGCGTGGCTTGCCTGACCGCGGCCGAGGCGGAGCGTGTGCAGGGGAAAGACCTCGGGTCGGCGTCGAAGGACCTGTTTGAGGCGATCGAGCGCGGCGAATTTCCGCAGTGGGACGTGTTTGTCCAGATAATGGAGGACCACGATCATCCTGAGCTGGATTGGGACCCGCTGGACGATACGAAGACGTGGCCGGAGGACGATTTTCCGCTGCGACACGTCGGCGTGATGACGCTGAACCGAAACGTCGAGGACCATCACAACGAGAACGAACAGATCGCGATGGGAACGGGCGTTTTGGTGGACGGGCTGGATTTTTCGGACGACAAGATGCTCGTCGGGCGCACCTTTTCGTATTCGGACACGCAGCGCTATCGTGTCGGGGCAAATTATCTGCAGCTTCCGGTAAATCAGCCGAAGGGGGTCGAGGGACGCGTGCATACGAACCTGCGCGGCGGGCAGATGTCTTACGGCGTGGACCTTGCACCGGGGCAGAATCCGCACGTGAATTTCGAGCCGTCGATACATAACGGCCTGGACGAAGCGGAGAAGCTGCCGAACAATCCGCCGGAGATCCGCGGGCTTCTGACGCGCGAGATCATCGAACGGCGCAACGATTATTTCCAGCCGCGCGTGCGTTTCTGCCAGATGCAGGAATGGGAGCGCGATGACCTAGTGAATAACATGGGCGCGCTGTTGTCCGAATGCGAACGCGACGTGCAGGAGCGGATGCTCTGGCATTTTTTCATGATCCACGACGAATACGGCAGGCGCGTCGCGGAACATCTGGGAATGACCGCCGATGACGTGAAAGGCCTGGAACCGCTGGCCGGGCAGGTGTTGACCGAGGAAGATCAGAAACGGCTGAAGAACCTGGGCGGCAATGGCGACCAGCTCGACGGCGGCCGCTGGGGGAAATTCACCAGCGCTGTGCCGAACTATCAGGCCCGCGCGGAAGAGGTGCTGTCGGGCATGCGTTCGGAAAACGGCGAACCGATCCGCGCCGGCGACGGCGGAATGCTGAAAGGGGCGACCTCGTAAACGATCGAAGGGCATCAACGCCGCATTGATGCCCTTCGAATCTGCTAATCGAAACTTCCGCGTGTTTTCCGCGATTTTCGTCTGAATTATACAACTTGCGTGTGATATATAAAACTTTCGTCTGAACTATATAACTTTTGCCTGAAATATTAAACTTTCGTGTGTTATATAAAACTTTCGTACGAAATGCGCGACCGTTTGCCTGAATTATTCGATTGAAGCGTGTTATTTCCGATTTTTCGCACGCTGAAAGCGATCGGTGCGTGAAATAAGCGATTTCACGCGTGATGAAAGCAATTCCCGCGAAATATCCGAGCTTTTCGCACTAAACTGAGCCCGCATAAAGTGCGCGAAGCTCCGGGATCAGTAAAGAAGGTACGCCGCGCGGTCGCGTGCGAATTGCTCCAGCCCTTCGGCCCACGAACTTTCAATTTCCCGCAGCGCGACGCCTGATTCGATCTGTTTGCGGATCTTGTCGGTGCCGCAGACGACGTCGAACGGATTTTTGTCGAAGACGTATTCGTAGGCGTCCTTTTTCCATTCGAATTGGTCGGTGTACATGTCGTAAGCGGTTTTGATCATCGCGATGCCGACGATGACGGGTTTGAACCCGGCGCGGTCGGTGACGTGGATCTGGACGCCGCCGCAGGTCTGTTCGGCGCATTTCTGGAACGTCGGTCGGAAAAAGGTTTCGCGGAAGGCGACGCCCTCGAATCCGAATTTGTTCAATTCAGCTGTCCAGGCGTAAGGATCGATGAACGGCGCGCCGTTTATCTCGAACGGTTTGGTCGTGCCGCGGCCTTCGGAAAGCTCGGTTCCCTCAACGTGGACGGTCGCAGGAAATACAACGCACGTGTCAACGGTCGGGATGTTCGGCGACGGCAGAACCCATGGCAGGCCCGTTTCGTCGCCCCACATTTCGCGGTTCCAGCCCTGCATTTCGACGACCTCGAGATCGCAGCCGATGCCGAAATGGCCGTTGAACATCTTCGCCAGCTCGCCGACGGTCATTCCGTGGCGCGTCGGTATCTCGAACTGCCCGACGAACGATTTGAAGTCGTGTTCGGTGATGTTGCCCTCGATAGCGCTGCCGCCGATCGGGTTCGGGCGGTCGCAGACGATGACCGTCTTGCCGTGCTCCTTTGCAGCGCGCATGCAATTTGCCATCGTGTAAATGAACGTGTAAATGCGGCAGCCGACGTCCTGCATGTCGAAGACGATCGCGTCCACGTTCGAGAGCATTTCGGCCGTCGGGATGCGCGTTTCGCTGTAGAGCGAATAGACCGGCAGGCCCGTGCGTTCGTCGGTCGTGTGCGGCGTTTCGATCATGTTGTCCTGAACGTCGCCGCGTATGCCGTGCTGCGGCCCGAAGAGCGTCGTCAGGTTGATGCCGCCGTGATCGCTGAAGACATCGGCGACGTGGGAAAGGTCGGGCAAAACGGATGCCTGATTGCAGACGAGACCGATGCGCTTGCCGGTTAGAAGGCCGATCTTTTCACCTAGAAGTACCTCGACACCGAGCCGGACACGATTATTATTGATTCGATTGGACATTATTGCTTATTGAAACGATGTAAGATCTTCGCCGAAAACCGGCGGCGGGAATATTAAAAGCCCGGGCTGTAAACGCCTGGGCTTATTTTAAAATTATATCGGCGCGATTGCTAATGCCGGCGCCTGTTTCGATATCACGCATCGGCGACCGGAGCATCGGGAGCGTTGCGCTGGACGGAACTTATACCGTTTTCCATGCCGCGCTTGGACGCGTACATCTCGCTTTTACCGATGACCTCGCCGTTGGCGGCCTTGAGGTTGAAATAATTCTCGCCTTTGTTCGAGATCTTTCTCTCGAAACGACCGTCGTTCCCGGCATTCTTCTTGACGGAAGCGATACCGTTCTCGGCGGCCTTGCGCGTTTCGTACATTTCGCTGGAAAGAATGATCTGGCCGTTCGTGGCCTTGAGGCTGAAATGAAACTTGCCGTTCTTTGCGGTCTTGAGCACAAATTTACCTGGCATAAATTTCTCCTTGTCGGAAGTAGTAGAATTGCTTGCGTTTAAGCGACTAAAACCAAATGAATATTATCATAGCGATGCGCAAAAACAAGCTAATTATTCCCGCGGCCGGCACGCGCTATTCGAGAAAGTCGCTGTCCATATCGCGCGGTGTCAGCTGGTTAGCATTGATGATCCTGGCGCACTGGTTCCAGCGAAGTATCGCGTCGTCGTTTCCGGCGGGCCGCATCGATTCGGCTTTTTCAAACCAATCCATCGCCTGACGGCAAAGCTCGTAAGCGTTCAGCCCGCCTTTTTCCAGCACCGCTTTCGCCCGGCGTTCGTATGTTATGCCTGTGTAATAGGCGCGTTCGTATTCGCCGGTGATCTTTGAGAGGTAATCCTGAATGCGGTTGTCGCCAATAACGAAATCACGGGCAAAGCGGTCGCTCATGGCGAGGACCAGCGTCGCCAGCGCGTCCTGATTGTCGGGTTCGACATTCAGAACGTCGAGACAGATGCTTTCGGCTGCACCGGGTTCATTCAACAAGCGGTAATGCCTTGCTTTTTCAAGGGCGGCGGGAACGGCTTCCGGCGAAAGGGGTTTTGTGTCGATCATGGCTTTTGTTTGGTGCACGCAAAATCGCGGCGGCTATTTTCGTCTGAACAATTTTACAAAGCGTTTCAGCGGATCATAAAATTCGTCCGCGACCCGCTCTTTCAGCGGAATGATCGCGTTGTCGGTGATCTTTATCTCTTCCGGGCATACCTTTGTACAGCATTTCGTGATGTTGCAGTAGCCGATGCCGAACAGTTCCTTAAGGTTCTCGACCCGGTCTTCAGTATCGAGCGGGTGCATTTCCAGCGCTGCCGTGTAAACTAGAAAACGCGGGCCGATGAATTCGGCGTGCTTTTCGTGATCGCGGAGCACGTGGCATACATCCTGGCAGAGATAGCATTCGATACATTTGCGAAATTCCTGGACGCGGTCGATGTCTTCCTGCTGCATTCGCCAAGTGCCGTCTTCGGCATCGGGCGGCCGCGGTTTGAATTTCTTTATGCGCTTCTTGACCTCGTAATTCCAGGAGACGTCGGTGATAAGGTCCTTGATCGGCGGGAACGCACGCATTGGTTCGACGGTGATCGGCTGGTCGACCGGCAGCGTGTTCAAACGCGTCATGCACATTAATTTGGGTTTGCCGTTGATCTCCGCCGAGCACGAGCCGCATTTGCCGGCCTTACAGTTCCAGCGGCAGGCGAGGTCCGGCGCCTGCTCGCCCTGTATCTGGAGCACCGCATCGAGCACGACCATGCCTTCGGAGATGCTGGTCGTATAATCGATCATCTCGCCGCCGGTGCGGCCTCCGCGTCTAATCCTGAATACGGCCGTTTTCATATTGTTTCAGCCCATCTCCGCGATCACCTGCTTCAATTCGTCCGGCATTTCCGGGATCGGCACGCGGGCAATGTTCATCGAGCCATCAGCGGTTCGTTTTAACGCGATATTCACCTTGCCGAATTCCGGGTCTTTTTCGGGAAAATCTTCGCGGTATTGGCCGCCGCGGCTTTCCTTTCGTTCGATCGCCGCACGGGTTATCGCCTCGGAGACCGTCAGCAAGTTATGAAGGTCCAGGGCGGTATGCCAGCCGGGATTGAAATCGATATTTCCGGGAACGAACACATTTTCGGCGCGTTGGCGGAGGTTTGCGATGCCGTCGAGGGCGTCGGCCATCTCGCTTTCGGTGCGGACTATGCCAACAAGGTTCTGCATCATGTCCTGAAGATCGTGCTGGATCGCGAATGGATTTTCGCCTCCGTGCCGTTCGAATGGTGCGAGCGCTCGTTCTGCAGTGTTGTCGACCTGTGCCGGATCGACGGACGCGGCGCCGTTCTGTTTCGCGAATTCCGCGGCATATTCGCCGGCGCGCTTGCCGAAAACGATCAGGTCGGAAAGTGAATTGCCGCCGAGGCGGTTCGCGCCGTTAATGCCGGCCGCGCATTCGCCCGCCGCGAACAGGCCGGGTACGGTGGACATCTGCGTTTCGGCATCTACGCGGATGCCGCCCATGATGTAATGCGTCGTCGGGCCAACCTCCATCGGCGTCGTCGTGATGTCGAGATCGGCGAGCTGTTTGAACTGATGGTACATGCTCGGCAGCTTTTTCTTGATATGCTCGGCTGCGTTCGGCAGCTTTTCCTTGATCCAAGCGATGTCCAGGAAAACCCCGCCGTGCGGGCTGCCGCGGCCGGCCTTTACTTCACGCATAATGCAGCGGGCGACGTGGTCGCGGGTGAGCAGTTCGGGCGGCCTGCGGGCTTCCTTGTCGCCCTGCGTGTATCGCCAGCCTTCTTCGGGGTTGTCGGCCGTCTGGCTTTTATAATTGTCGGGGATGTCGTCGAACATAAACCGCCGGCCTTCGTTATTGGTCAGGATGCCGCCTTCGCCGCGGACGCCTTCCGTGACGAGAATGCCGCGGACGCTCGGCGGCCAGACCATACCGGTCGGGTGGAACTGGATGAACTCCATGTCGATCAGTTCGGCTCCGGCATCGTATGCAAGCGTATGGCCGTCGCCGGTGCCTTCCCAACTGTTGCTGGTGATCTTGTACGCACGCCCGACGCCGCCGGTCGCGAGAATGACGGCCTTGGCCTTGAAAACGCGGAAACGGCCATGTTCGCGCTCGTAGGCAAAACAGCCAACAACGCGGTCGCCGTCCTTGAGCAGCGAGATCACGGTCACTTCCATGTAGACCTGAATGCCCTGATGGATGCCGTGGTCCTGCAGCGTGCGGATAAGTTCGAGCCCCGTGCGGTCGCCGACGTGCGCGAGCCGCGGATAGCGATGCCCGCCGAAATTTCGCTGCAAAATGCGGCCGTCTTTTGTGCGGTCGAAAACGGCGCCCCAGGCTTCGAGCTCGCGGACGCGATCGGGGGCTTCCTTGGCGTGAATTTCCGCCATTCGCCAATTATTCACGTATTGGCCGCCGCGCATCGTGTCAGCAAAATGCACGCGCCAGTTATCGCGATCATCGACGTTTCCCATCGCCGCCGCCATTCCGCCTTCGGCCATAACGGTATGCGCTTTCCCGAGCAGGGATTTGCACACGAGCCCCACGGAAACGCCCGCCGCCGAAGCCTCGATCGCCGCCCGCAAACCCGCACCGCCGGCACCGATGACGAGAACGTCGTGTTCGAATGTTGTGTATTCGCTTGAACCCATTAACTCAATTGAAGAAAAACATCGCAATTACAGAAAAATTGAGGGCGGCAATTAACCACCACCATACTCCTGTTCGCACCCGAAATGCCTGAATCAAACTTACTAAAAACAGTAAGGCGCTGAGGAGAGTTGCTAGCAGCAGTACCGCAAACCTGAGCCAATTTTCGCTACCATCGATGCGAAGAGGTTGAAAGTACCAAAACCAAAATATGAACGCGGGAAGCGCGGCGAAGAATTTCCAAATTATGGCGCTTTGTCTCATTAACTACAAGATCCTATAATCTGTCCAAATACCCATCGAGCACAGCCTCACGTAAATGTCCGAGAACGCAACCCAAAACAGGCTGAGCCAAGCGAACTGCCTATGCCGCACGTTCAGCCGGGTGACGAATTTCCATAACGAGTGCCGCACCGGCTTATCGCTCAATACGTCGCAGCCGCCGCCCACAAAATGCCGCAGGCTGTGGCAGCCGAACGTGTAGCCGGCAAGGAGGATCACGTTTATCGTCAGCACGACCGTCCCGACGCCGATGCCGAAACCGTCTGAGAACTGCGTAGCGGCGATGGCGTCATAGGTCAGGACGGCTATGAACACCAGTGCGAGATACATAAAATACCGGTGTACATTCTGCAGTATGAGCGGAAATTTGCGTTCGCCCCGGTAGCCGTGGCGCGGTTCGCCAACGGCGCACGCGGGCGGGTCTGCCCAGAAGGCTTTGTAGTAGGCTCCGCGATAGTAATAGCAGGTAAATCGAAAACCACCGGGCGCCCAAAGGATAAGCACCGCCGGAGTGATCGGCTGTACCAATAAATACGCCGGCAGCCACGACGGCCACGCCCCGAGCCACGAATGGCCCGAACTGGCCTGGCCGGCCGCGTCCCAGATCAGCGGCGAATACATCGGCGACAAGTATGGGCCGAATGCATAATGTTCGCCCTGGAAAGCAGCCCAGGTCGAATAGACGATAAAGGCGGAAAAGACCAGAAAGGTAACCAGCGGCGAAACCCACCAAAGGTCCTTCCGCATGGTCTCGCCGGCAGAGCGGCGCGTGATATGAACCAGATTCGAAGCCATCGAGATCCTCTCCAAGTCAAACCGCGGCGCTAGGCCGCACAGCTAGAACGCAGGGATGCGTTCGTGTTGATTACAAAGGATTTGATACCGATAGAACTGGTATGAGTTTTACGCCAAATCGGCCGGCAAGTCAAGGTTTTTCAGGAGTCGGGCCTTCCGGGTCAATCCGGATAGACCTTTTCGATCTTGTCGCCGAGCCGTTCGCCATAGAGGCTGCAATCGAAACCGCGCAGAATGTCCATGCCGCCTTCGAGCAGCCACGCCTTCTGCAGGTCCTTGCTTTCCAGCACGACCGGCATCGCGTGATGATACTGCTTCATAAAATCGTTCGCCTGAGTCGTGATCACGGCGAACGATCGTTTTGGTTCGCCATTGTCGTACCAGGTGGACCAAAGGCCCGCGAGGCCGAACGGGTGGCCGCCGTTCGCATAGATCTCCAGCGGCGGCTTGCCCTTTTCGGGCCATTCGTAAAAGCTGGTCACCGGCATCACGCAGCGTTTGTGCTTGAGCAGATTTCGCCACAGCGGACTTTTTTCGAGCTTTTCGATATTGGCGTTGAAGGTCGTGTATTTCGTGCTGAATTCCTTGGCGTTGTCATACTGGCACCACCAATTCGCCTCGACCGTTTCGATCTCGTCACGGTCATTGGCGACGATCAGGACTTCCTGCGTGGGTTTGATGTTGCCGCGGTCGATATCGCCGGGCGGGTCGAAATGATAGATGTAATTCCGAAAATCCTCGCGTTTCCCTCGTTGTGATGCTCGACCGCACATAGGATCTATTTAGCCACGAATGAACACGAATGTCACGAATTGGATCGGTGCCGTTTTTGCAATTCGCGGCCGTCTTTTACTGAAAATCATGAGATCCGATTTTTGCTATGAAAGCATTGATCGGTTCGAAATACAAGGCTTTTATCATCGTGTCGCTTTCGGCCATGCCTTTGATTATAAGAAAATTGCTGCCGATGATCGTGGCGCGGAAGCGGGCGAAGACGTCCGGCATTACCAGGAAATTCGAATAACCGGTCTCGTCTTCCATCGTGATAAAAACAACGTCCTTCGCGGTGCTCGGGCGTTGGCGGACGATGACGGAACCTGCGACGCGGACGATATCGCGTCGTTTCAGGCTCAAGGTCTGCCGCGCAGATAAAATGCCGGCTTTGCTGAGCTCTTCGCGAAGAAACGCCATCGGATGTTTACCGATCGTGATGCCGGTCGTCAGCAGGTCGGTTTCCATGCGCTGCCATTCGGACATGGGGACGAGGAAATCATGCGCGGTGTGCAGAGGCTCGGCCGATGCGACTTCCGGTGCTGACTTGAATAGATCACCTTTGGGCTGGATGGCGAGCTCGGAGTCCCAGAGAGCCTGGCGGCGATGGACTGTGTTGCCGAAATTGAGCGCGCCGGCGAGGCTGAGCGCGCGGATCTCCTTTTTGTTTATCTGCGGGACGCGGGTGAGGAGGTCGTCGACGCTGGTGTAAGGCCTAAACTCTGTCGCCCGTTTCACGGGCTTGTCAGATGTGTGGCCAGCGGCCCCAGGTTCCGCTTCGCTCCACC
>JAEZIT010000125.1 GCA_023436495.1 Acidobacteriota bacterium | reverse complement strand
TTCGCATATAATCTTCGCGGCCGTAGAGCCTTTCCCTTGAGAGAGCCTCTAGGAATGTCGCGAAGCCTTCGTTAAGCCATAGCTCCGACCAATTCTTCATGGTGACCATATTTCCGAACCAGGAATGAGCGAGTTCGTGTGAAACAAGGTCTTCGACCGGGCCGCGAGCGAAATCAAAGCCGGCCATCATTATCTCAGTGTCGGCCATCGTCGTAGCGGTAATATTCTCCATTCCGCCAAACGTGAAGCCCGACACGATCGTCTGGTCGTATTTGTTGAACGGGTAGCCCATTCCGGTAAATTCTTCAAATACCCGGAAAATATCCTTGGTCTTTCCGTAAGCCAGCGGAACAATAAATTCGCCGCCGGGATAGACGTAGTAGCCGAGTTCGATGTCCTTGTATTTGTCGGAGACCTTTTTGTAGTTCCCGACAACGAAGGATACCAAATACGTTGAATGCGGCATGGGCATTCGGTAGTGGAAAGTGACTGTGCCGTCGGCGTTGTCCTTCTCCTCGACTAGTTGGCCGTTGCCGATGGCCGATTCGCCTTTATTTGCGGTAATGTACTGTTCGGTCGTTGCCTTATCGCTAGGGAAATCGAAAGAGGGAAACCAGTGATGTGCTTCGTCCGGCTCGCCCTGCGTCCAGATCTGGGGGCCGTGAATAAGCTGCTGGCCTTCTCGGCGTTCGCCGACAAAATAGACGCCTTTTTTGGGCGTTGCCGTATATTTCAGTCGGATCGCGATCTCCTCCGACGGCGAATAAGCGCGGTCCAGTGTTACGGCGATCTTGTCGTTCGCAACCGTATATTTGAGCGGCTGGGCCGAAGGCTCGAGGACAGCAGATTCGAAGTTCAGGCCGGCGGCGTCAAGTTCTACGCGTGTAAATCCGTCATTCAACGGTTTGAGCCGGACGGTCGTGTCGCCGACGACCTTCTTAGCCGGCCGATCGAAGCTGACGCGTAAAATATAATGCTGGACGTCGTAGGTTCTAGGACGATTGAAGTCGGGCCGGGCCTGTGCCGCAGCTGCTGCCGCGAGCAAACCGAACACTAACAGCAGCAATGCGGCGTAAGCGGTTCTGATTCTCATAAATTAAACTACTTCAAATACTTGTCGAACCATTCAAGAACGTTCCTGTACCAGAATTCAGAGTTCTGCGGCTTCTGGATCCAATGACCTTCGTCGGGAAATACGATAAGTTTTGACGGCACTTCGCGGAGCTGCAGTGCCGTAAACAGCTGTAGACTCTGATCGATGGGAACGCGATAGTCGAGTTCGCCGGCGGTCACGAGCGTCGGGGTGTTGAAATTCTTAACGAATTTATGCGGCGACCAGCGGTTATAGTTGACCGGATTTTCCCAGGGCATGCCTTTGAATTCCCAGTTTACGAACCAGATCTCTTCGGTGGCGGTTGCCATGCTCTCGAGATTATAGACGCCGGCGTGCGAGACGAGTGTCTTGAATTTGAACCGCGGATCGTTGTTATGTCCGAGGATCCAATCGACCATATAACCGCCGTAGCTAGCCCCGGCCGCGCCTATATTAGTTTTATCAACGTAGGGAAGTTTCACGACCTCGGCAACGCCGTTTTTGAGATCGACGAACACCTTGCCGCCCCAGTCGCCGGAAATTTCATCAACGAATTTCTGTCCGTATCCGGTCGAGCCTCGCGGATTAGGCATGAATACGACATAGCCCGCATTCGCGAAGACTTGCGGGTTCCAGCGATAGCCCCAATTATCGTTCCACGCACCTTGCGGCCCGCCGTGGATGAGTACGATCAGCGGATATTTCTTAGATGCGTTGAAATTGGCGGGCTTGAGCAGAAAACCGTGGATCGTTTGATTGAGAGCCCCTTTCCACGTCATATCTTCGGCCTTCTGAAGGCCGTATGCCCGCATTGCCGCCGTGTTCGTAGACGTGATCGCGGCAAGGCCTGTACCGTCGGTGTTCACACGCATGATCTCGGCCGGCGACGCGTTGGAACTCGACGCGAACACGAGCATGCGTCCGGTTGGATTGATATTCAGATTGCCGGCGTAACCGGTTGTCGTGACCGGTTTGACGTGTGTAGCGATCCGCTGTCTGAAATCCGGCTCGACGGGGACGGAAAAGATCGGCGACTGGCCACGCTGTTCGGCGGTGAAATAAATGAGCGTATTGTCCGGGGAGATCGTTATGTCGCCTGCCTGCAGATCGAAACCGCGGGTCAGCTCGACCGTCTCACCGGTCGCGCGGTTATAACGCATTATTCTCCAGCGGTCGGCTTCGAACGTAGCACGCGGCTGAGAGCGGAAAATGATGTATTTGCCGTCGGAAGTATAAACAGGCGATGCGTCATAACCTTTGTTTGCCACTGTGATGTTGCGCGCATCGCCGCTGCTGACGGGAACGATATAAAGATCGCTGTTTGTCGACGTCGCTTCGACCTTGTCTGGATTGCGAAGGAAGACGATCTCGCGAGAATCGGGCGAAAATGCGTAATCGGTGCCTGTCGAGGCTCCGTACGGCGGAGCATCAAAATCACCGGAAGTTATCGCGCGCGCCGGGCCGCCGTCGCTCGATACGACAAAGACATGCGAGCGTTTGCGGTCGCGCCATTCGACCCAGTGTCGATAAAGCAGTCTGTCGGTGACTTTTGCCTGAACCTTGCTCTTTTCCGCCTTTTCTTCTTCGGCCTTGTTGCATTCTTCGGTCCGGCATTCCGGGTAAACGTCTGAAACGAATGCGATCATTTTACCGTCCGGAGACCAGACGGGATTTCCGGCACCGGTGGCGATCTTTGTGATCTGTTTCTTGTCGTCGCCGTCGGATTCCATGGTCCAAACCTGGCCGCCTGTGGTAAATGCGATGTGCTTGCCGTCCGGCGACCAGCGCGGCGAGGAGCTTGACTTATCCGCAGACGTGATGGCCTTGAGGTCGCTGCCGTCGATCTTCACGGTATAGATCTGGCTCATCACGCGATTCTCGGCCTTGTTTACGGTTCCGACCGTGAAGGCAACCGTGCGCCCATCGGGCGAAAGCTGCGGATCGCTGACGCGTTTAACGTTGAGCAATTCATTGATGGTGAATTGGGTCTGGGCGAATGTGCCGGCAACTAAGAAAAGTGCGAACAGTAACGAAGCAATTACTCGTCTCATATAATTCTCGCTAAGTTGTGATTCAGAAAGCGGTTGTATTATCGCACAAAAAATCGAAACTTAGAATCGGATCCCGCTTGACAGCGGACCGGCGAAACAAGAAACTAATCATATGAAAAGACCGCCCCCATATTTTCCACAAAGCCAGCTATCGCCGCCTGATGAGAACCGCTATAGGAAGTTCAAGCTGATCGTCGGCGGAGTGATTGCGCTCGTCGTACTGCTGCTCATCGGGGCGGGTTTCGGCGCCTACTATTTAGTTTCCTGGTTATTTTAAGGCTGGCATCGAACCGGAAGACGCATGTGATCCATTCGTCCGGATCTCGATACTGCTGTTGAGAAGCGCATTAAAGTAGAGAAGAAAAGCTGAGCGAACGTAATATAAAAAAAAGCGGCGGGTTATAGCCCGCCGCTTTTTTCATGCTCGCTGATAACGAAAATGGATCAGCGGTTGTTTTCGGCTTTCTGTTTGCTGGCGCTTGCACGGATGCGGGCGCTGTCGGTCGCTAACTGTTTCGCCTGCGGCAATAGCTGGATTGCCTTCAGAAGCTGATCGTCGTACTCGTTGAATACACGGAAAGACGTGGTAGAGCCGTATGCGGCAGTCACAAGCTCCGTCCTCAGAGTGCGTTCGACGAATTCGCGTTCCCGGTCGATCTGGGCGGGTGTGTATTTATACTTCGAGACGGCATAATTCCTGTACGTTTCGTATAGAGCATCAGTCACCGCGAAATCGGAGGGCTTCAGGTTATAGTCAAATGCGATCGGCCGATCGATCTTTAGAGATTCAAATCCATTGATCTTGCCGTACGCCAGATCGAGAGCAAACGCGAATATCGAATTCGACATTTTTACCTGATTCCGGCTGCGATCGGCTGTGATCGTCTGAGCTTTTACAGGGACGTCGGGATTGATGCCGCCGCCGCTGTAAACCGTGCGGCCGGCATCGGTCTTGCTTTCAGGGCCGCGCGGCGACGAGAGATCGTCAGTCGAATCACGGAAACTGCCGCCGTTAGTGTAATAGTTGTAAAGATTCCCGTCGGAATAATCACGCTGGATCAGGCGACCGGACGGCGTCTCGTATTTGGCCACGGTCAAAAGCAGCATCGAACCATAATCGAGGATGAACGGATTTTGGACAAGGCCTTTTCCGAAGGTATTTTCGCCGACGATCAGGCCGCGATCGTGGTCCTGCAGTGCGCCGGCCAGGATCTCCGACGCGGACGCGGTACTTCGGTTCACGAGTACCACCATTGGAGTATTGTCGGGCGTAGCGTTTTCCGCCGGATATGGCTGCGTGGAATTGCCGTAGCGCCCTTTCTGCGTGAATACCGTCTGTCCGGTCGAAAGGAACGTATTTGCAACGCGATACGCCTGTCCGACAAGGCCGCCGCCGTTATTGCGGAGGTCGAGGACGAGCTGCTGCATGCCCTGTGCCTTTAACGACTTCATCGCGGTCGCGAATTCATTATACGTCGTCTGATTGAATCCGCCGGTCATTGCTATGTATCCGACGCCCGGGCGAATCATATATGCCTCGGCTATGGACGGCTGCGATACGGAATCGCGAATGATCTCGACAGCCTCGCGTTTGCCTGTAGAAGCTTTCTCAACGACAAGCTTTGCCGGTGTGCCCCGCGGCCCGCGAAGAACGTTGCGGACATCGACAAAGGATTTTCCAAGCATTGAAACGCCATTGACCTCGACGATCTTGTCGCCGTATCTAAGCCCGGCACGGTGAGCCGGAGCGCCGTCAAAGGTGGCTTTGATATACGTTGCGAGTACATTGCCCTCCGCGTCGCTCAGATCGCCGATCGTGGCCCCGATGCCGAAATACATCGAGCTCTGATCGGTCCGAAATTGATCGAATTCCTTGGCATCAAAATAGTTCGAGTGCGGATCGAGCGAATGGAGCATCGTATCGATCGACGACTTGAAGAGATCGTTGTAATTAAGCCGTTTCCCTGCGACGTGGTTGCTTTCTATCAGCGATAGGGCCTCCGCGATGTCTTGTTCGATATTCTCGACCGTGACGGCCTTCTTGACAGCGGCGGGGCCGGTCTTATCCTTAGCGGTCTTAGTATCGATCCTAGAGGTAACTGCCGGATTTTGGGCAAGACCCGCAGATGTTGAGATTGATAAAGATACAATTGCTGCGAAAAGTAGAAAAGGCTTTTTGACCACTATGAAGATCTCCTAAGTAAAGCTGCGTAAGAGATTGCAAATCTCGCAAAATAATAACATCCATTTGAAGAAAAAGCGACGAAATTAGTTGCTTTGCAAAATGTTGCGGGCGACGGAAAAGAATATCGGCGCCCGTATGTTAAAATTGTAGAATGTGGCCCGCAGGCAACGAAGCCGCCTGCTCAAGGCCCATTCTAATCCTGACGAATTTCGGTATGCAGGCTAAACGATTTCCGGAATCAGCTAACGAATGACCCATTTATTAGAGGTTGAACGACTCCAGACGCACTTCCCGACAAGGGCCGGCCTTGTGCGCTCGGTCAACGACGTTAGTTTTTACATTAATGAAGGAGAGCTTTTGGGGCTTGTCGGCGAATCGGGCTGCGGAAAATCGATCACCGCGTTGTCGATAATGCGACTGATCGCGGCCCCGGGACGGATCGCCGGCGGTTCGATCCGATTCAAGAGCGAAGAGCTAACTAAGGCGAGCGATGAGCGAATGCGTGCAATTCGCGGAAACGATATCGCGATGATTTTCCAAGATCCGATGACGTCGCTGAATCCGGTTTTCACGGTCGGCGAACAGATCGCGGAAGCGCTCAGGCTGCATCGAAAACTCGATAAAAAGCAGGCTTGGGATGCGGCGATCGAGGCGATGAAAGAAGTATCGATACCGTCGCCGGAACGTCGCGTGAACGATTATCCGCACCAATTATCAGGAGGAATGCGGCAGCGTGTGATGATAGCGATGGCGTTGGCGTGCGATCCGGAGCTTCTGATCGCGGATGAGCCGACGACGGCCCTGGACGTAACGATCCAAGCACAGATACTCGAACTTCTCGACGGCCTTCGCAAAACAAGGAGGCTTGCTGTTTTGCTGATCACTCATGATCTCGGCGTTGTGGCGGAAACTGCCGACCGGGTCTGCGTGATGTACACCGGCAAGATAGTTGAAGAATCCGGAGTGGAAGAGATATTCGAAAAACCGAAGCATCCGTACACACAAGGCCTTCTGAATTCGGTGCCGCGGCTGAGTGCTCATAGTATCGAAAAGGTCAGCCGGCTTCAGACGATCGAGGGCGTTGTCCCGAGCCCAACGCATCTTCCGCCGGGATGCCACTTCGCTCCCCGGTGCGTCTACCGGATGGAACGCTGTACCCATGGCGAGATACCGTTGTATGAGCAGGAGAACGGGGTAAAGGTCCGATGCGTGCTGTATGACGAAGAACAGGCGTCTGGTATTGAAAGGGAAGCGCGTTTTACTGCGATATCCTGAACCTAACGACGCCGACGAATATATCGACCTGGCGAAGAGCAGTATCAGGTTTCACCGCGGATTGATGCGTATGCCGCGTACGGCCGATGAATTCGCGCGATTCATCGATCGGAGTAGACGTGAAGATACTGAGTGTCTGCTTGTCTGCCGCAGGACGGACGGAGCGATCGCCGGGCAGATCACATTGTCACAGATATTTTACGGGCCGCTGTGCAGTGCGTATCTTGGATACGGATTGGGGCTTGGATTCACGGGGAATGGATTTGCGACCGAAGCGGTCAAGTTGATCGTTCGTCACGCTTTCAGCACGTTGAAATTGCATAGGCTCGAGGCGAATATACAGCCGAATAACCTACCTTCGATCGCGGTCGCAAGACGATGCGGATTCTCGAAAGAAGGATTTTCGCCGAAATACTTAAAAATCGGCGGGAAATGGCGTGATCATGAACGGTGGGCCTTGATCAAGGAGAACTGGACGGCGAATAGATAGATGGATCCTGCAACGAAAATGGCCGCGGCAGAACTGCTGCAGGTACGCGGCCTTGTAAAACATTTTCCGGTAGAGAACAGCGACGACGTGGTTCGCGCCGTCGACGGCGTGTCGTTCGAGATCCGGCAAGGCGAGACCCTGGGGCTTGTCGGCGAATCAGGCTGCGGCAAATCGACGGTCGGGCGAGCGATTCTGCGGCTGCATGAACCGACGGCCGGCGAGGTCGTATTTAACGGCGTAGATGTCCTCTCGCTTTCCAATCGCGAAATGCAGGAACAGCGGCGTGAAATGCAGATCATTTTTCAGGACCCGTACGCCAGCCTGAACCCGCGAATGAGCATCCTGTCGATAATATCCGAACCGCTCAAGATACACGGCATCGGTGATAAGCGTTCGCGGCGTGAACGCGTCGGGGAGTTGCTCGGCAAGGTCGGGCTCGATCCGGATTATATGCATCGCTACCCGCATGAATTCTCCGGCGGCCAGCGGCAGAGGCTCGGAATTGCGAGGGCGCTGGCGTTGAATCCAAAGCTGATCATTTGCGACGAACCCGTGTCCGCTCTCGATGTTTCCGTACAGGCGCAGGTTGTAAACCTATTGCAGGATCTGCAAGCGGAATTCGGGCTGACGTATCTATTTATTTCGCATGGATTAGCCGTGGTCGAACATATCTCAAATCGCGTCGCGGTCATGTATCTGGGAAAGATCGTCGAGATCGCGGAATCAAAGGACCTGTACGAAAATCCGCTGCATCCGTATACACAGGCTCTGCTCTCCGCTATTCCGCTGCCGGACCCAAAACAGAAACGCGAGAGAATAGTCCTGCGCGGCGATGTGCCGACGCCGATAAATCCCCCGTCGGGCTGTCGTTTCAGAACTCGATGCCCGATCGCGATCGAAGAATGCGGCAAGGCCGTACCCGAGCTTCGCGAGCTCAGCCCTGGGCATTTTGCAGCGTGCATTCGAGCCGAGGGTTACGATACTGCGCCGCCGCTAATTGTGTAGTCGTGAAACTTTTGCAGTCGGGGAAGCGTAGTTCAAATTAGATCCATTCTAAAGACAAAGAGGAAAATCAATGAATCGACTAGCCGGAATAATCGTCGCAGTTATCGGCCTTGTAATAGCAGTACTCAGCGTTTTGAAGGTGATCCCTGGCCTGACATCCACAGGTGTGTCGCTGATCCTGCTGGGCGGTCTGGTCATCGGGTTGAGCTTTGTGAGCAAACCTGAGACGGAAAACGTTGACCGAATGCCTACGGGCGCGACGCTCGCGAATATTTTCTTTTCCCCGGGCGAGGTCTTTCAGAATCTGCGTCGTCATCCACGCTGGTTGGCGGCAACGATCGTGATAGCGGTACTTGCCGGGATCTATACGAACCTGTTCATGTATCGGTTAACACCAGAGCGCATAGCGAATTATGCGATAGACAAGACTCTGGAAATGTCTATTTTGGACGAGAATGCTCGGCGACAGATCGAGGCCGGGCGGCAAGACGCCATCGACACCAATAAGAATCCGGTCATTCGAGCCGGACAGGCGGTCAATTCCTTTGTCGCAACGACATTTTCGATCGCGTTTCTCGCGGCGGTGTTTTTCCTGTTCGTGATGGCGATGGGCGGACAGATGAACTATTGGCAGGCTTTTTCGGCGACCGCCTATGCGATGCTGCCCGTCGCGGTCGTTAGATACGTCCTTAGTTCGATCATCTTATTTATAAAAGATCCCACGGACATTCATCCGTTGATCGGCCAGGGCGGGATCGTTCAGGACAATTTGAACTTTCTGGTTAGCGCATCCAATAAGCCCGTACTTTATGTGTTGCTGAGTGCGATCAGCCTGTTGTCACTTTATTGGATCGTGCTGAACATCATTGGCTTGAAAAATGCGGGCGAGAAAGTCTCGCAGTCAACGGCAACTACGGCGACACTGACGGTTTGGCTGTTAGGTGTTGTGATGTCGGTGGTTCTGGCCCTGCTGTTCCCGAGTTTCCTGAGCTAGTTAAATTTCAGATATGAAGATCGGAGTGCCGGAACTTTACGTTCGGCACTCCGATCTTTTATTGCTTTTATTCGTAGCGAAGTGATTCGATAGGATCGAGCCTCGCGGCCTTCCAAGCCGGCCAAATGCCGAACAAAAGGCCGATGCCGACGCTGGCGAAAAGTCCGGCAACGGGTGCCCACCAGGGAACGTAAGACGGGAAGACAAGGCTGATGAGGAATGTCAGAAACCAGCCGATCGCGAGTCCGACAAGGCCGCCAAAACCTGTCAGCGTTCCCGCTTCGATCAGAAATTGTGTCAGAATATCGGTCTGACGTGCCCCGATCGCCTTGCGGATTCCGATCTCGCGAGTTCGTTCGGTGACAGAGACCAGCATGATATTCATGACGCCGATACCGCCGATGAGCAGGCCGATCGACGAGATAACGACCATCGCCAGAGCGACGCCGGCGGTTATGCTCTGGAACTGGTCGATAATACTGTCCGCGGTGGCGGTGGAGAAGTTGTTGGGTTTGCCGTACGGCACCTGTCGTCGGATTCGCAGAAGGTCAACGATCTGATCCTGTGCCTGCTGCAGTCGGCCCTCGCGCGCGATCGCCATAATAAAGACGTCGTCGGCATTCGGTTTTATGCGAAGAGCCGATGCAAACGGCATATAGATAGCGTTGCTCTCGTCATTGTTTCCGCCGCCGCCGCCGAAGAGCTGTTCCTTTTTCTCAAGAAAGCCGATGACCGTGAATGCCCGCCCGTTTATCTCGATGGTCTCGCCGATAGGGGACTGATATGGAAAAAATGTTTCCTTTACGGTGTCACCAATGACCGCAACGTCTTTTTTGATGTCGTTTTCGGCTTGTGTGAACCAACGGCCTTCGCGGAGGATCTGTGTCCCCGATTTTTCGATCTCCGGCAGCGTACCGCTTAGCTGAATAGCGGTCGTTTGTTTACCTTTGGCGGAAACGACCGTTGAGTTACCCCAGAAGCTGCTTGAGACGTTCAGGAATGGAACTGCCGTTTCCACCTCGGACAGGTTTCGCAGTGCTAGAGCGTCCTCAAGCGTAAGGTCGGGCCGCATGCGCTCTTCGCGCGACGGCCTTCCGAAGCGGATGCCCATGTCCATTTTGTAAATGAATACGGAACGTGTTCCGAACGATTTTACCTGCTCTTCGACAGCCATTCCGATCCCGCTGATGATCGCCGAAATCAGCATGACGGTAATTACGCCGACGACCACTCCTATGATCGTCAGGAACGAGCGCAGCTTATTGCCACGCAGCGTGTCGAGCGCCATTTTCAGATTTTCGTAAAATCGTCCCGTAACTACTTTCATCTTATTCTGAGCGGAGTGCCTCGATTGGATCGAGCCTCGCTGCCTTCCACGCTGGGAACAGGCCGGCCAATATTCCGACAGCGGCGGAAATACCGATCGCGATGACGGCCGCCCACCACGGAATTCGCGTTGGGAAAACGAATTTGGTAATTACGACCCCGAGGATAATGGCAAGCGTCAAGCCAATGACGCCGCCGATCGCGGAGAGTGTCGCGGATTCGAGCAAGAATTGCTTCAATATGTCTCCCTGCCGTGCGCCGAGCGATTTGCGAATCCCGATCTCCTTCGTACGCTCGGTCACTGCCACCAGCATAATGTTCATGATGACGATCGCGCCGACCACAAGAGCTATGGTGGGAACAGCAAGGATGACGATCGATATCGTCCCAAAAAGACTGTCGCGAAGGCCGCTGATGGCGTCGGGCGTCACGATCCCGAACGTATCTTTCTCGCCGAACGGGATCTTGCGTTTTATTCGCATGAGCGTGCGGGCTTCGTCGACCGCATCATTCATCGGTATGCCGTTATAAGGCATCGCGACAAAATACGGCGCGCGGCTGTAACGAAGGCCGCCGAAATTAGCGCCGAATGTCTTGATCGGAAGCTGAACAAAATTATCCTGAGGCTGGCCGAAGACCGTTCCCTTTGCCGTCTGGATCCCTATGATGCGATAGGGTATGCCAGAGATCGTGATCTCGCTCCCGAGAGCGTTTCCCCGCGGGAAAAGGCCATTCGCGATATCCATTCCAATGTACGCAACGCGCATCGCATTGTTATTCTCGGCGTCCGTAAAATACCGGCCCTGGGCAATATCGAGCTTTTCAATTTCGGCGACTATGGGTTCCGCGCCCGTAATACGGACATCGCGGAGCGTCTCGTTGCCAACCCGGATGTCACGGGACGTGTTGCCAGCTTTCGCCCCTATCTTTTCGATCAGACGCGAGTATTGACGTAAGAATTCGAGTTCGTCGAAATCGAGCTCTTTATTACGGCGTTGGGCCGCGGCGATCGAATCGCTATCCTTGAAATCGTCGAAATTGAAACGCTGTATATTAAATGAGTTAGATCCAATACCAGCGATCTTTTCGTCAACATAGGAATTAAAGCCCTGCAGTAGGGAAAGGACAACCATGAACGCCGTCATCCCGATGATCATGCCAAGCAGCGTCAAAAATGACCGCAATTTATGCGCCCATATCGCTGAGAGAGCAAGTTTTAGCGTTTCCGAAAAATTCATTACAGGGTTTGATGGTATTTCACCGCCCTATGATACGCAAATTTCGACGGAATGGTTTAACTTTCTGCGTTCTACTTGACGCTTCCGCGGATTAATTTCCAAAGCGAGGCCAGATGGCTAAAGAAGACGATCGGGACGACGACGGCCGGAAGCCAAATGAAGGGGAAGAACGTCACAGCGATGTTCGGACGATCGAACGCGATCTGCTGCATCGGGCCGGGGAGAGCCATTACAGCAACGGCAACGATGTTGAACAATAATACGAGTGCCGTGATGTTCCATACGATAAGCAGCGGCCGGTTCACACTGCCGCCGCGAAACGCAACTAGTGCGATGATCGGTGCGGTGATGCCGGAAAGTATGTCGAAATTCCAGCCTTCAAAAGTCATTTCGCGAGGAACGAGCCCGCCAAGGAACAGCCAGTAAAGCACGAGTTCGACTGGAATGCGGATCACGTGGATCCACGTAAGGACCTTAAGCGGAAGCAGTTCGATGAAATTCGAGCGGAAGAAGACAAAATACAGCAGAATTGTCAGCAATGCCGGCGCGACGGCAAAGAGAAAGATTCTCGGCGGGAAAGAATCGGTGATAAGATAAAGCCCGCTGATGGCAACTACCGCCTGAAATATCAGCCAGAAAAACAGTAGCGCGATGGCGAGTTTGCCCGGAAACTCGTCATCGACGCGTGACTTGATGGAGTGTGTAAGAAAGCCGACGGTTACAAAAGTCGTCAGAATGAATGTGATCGAAACATATGCCGGCAGCGATTCGATCATTTGATCTTCTCGTCGTTCTCTATCTGCCCGTCGCGGATAGTGATAACGCGATGAGCGCGTTCGGCGACGTCATGTTCGTGCGTTACAAGTATGATCGTATTGCCTTCCTCGTGCAGCTTCTCGAACAGCTCCATGATCTCGCCGCTGGTCTTTGTATCGAGCGCCCCGGTCGGTTCGTCCGCTAAAAGTATCGATGGGTGATTCACCAAAGCACGGGCTATCGCCACGCGCTGCCGCTGACCGCCGGATAATTCGTTCGGACGGTGCAGGACGCGGTCGCCCAGCTCGACTGATGCAAGTGCGGCCTGTGCTTTGTCATGGCGTTCACCGGCGCGCATTCCGGCATAGATGAGTGGTAGTTCGACGTTATGCAGCGCCGTCGCGCGTGGCAGCAGATTGAAGGTTTGAAAGACAAAACCGATCTCTTTGTTCCGAATCCGGGCGAGTTCGTCGTCGTCCATTTCCGAAACCAGCTGGCCGTTGATCCAATACTGCCCTTTGGTTGGGGAATCGAGGCAGCCGATCAAGTTCATAAGCGTGGATTTTCCGGAACCGGAAGGGCCGATGATGGCAACATATTCACCTTTGTTAACGGTGAACGACACCCCACGCAATGCGTGAAGTTCTTCGACGCCCATCTGGTAAGTACGCCAGATGTTCTCCATCGATATCAAGGCGGTGCCCGCCTTTTCGAGCGGTCCGGCCTCCTGCTTGTGCCCGTTGCCGTTCTCATCGTCCATAAATCTATACATACGGTTTAATTGTAATCCGGTCCACGCCGGATCAGTCTGCGATGCAAAAGGGCATTTCCTCGACTAGTTAAAATGCGCAGCTCAAAACTTACGACTTGTTGGCGTTACTACCTTCCTTCTTTTCCTGCTTTTTCACAGCGGTATCGTCCTTAAGTGTATTCAGGACACGGCTCGGGCCCGTTATAACTTCTTGTCCCGGCGACAGGCCGCTGACTATTTGAATATCAGACTCGCCAGTGATGCCAGTTTCAACCTCGACGAACTTCGCCTTGTTTCCATCAAGAACGTACACGCCTTTAATAGCTTTTGGTTTGTCGATCGGTTCGGGAACGCTGCCTTGGATCGTCGGCGATGGGCTGCCCTCCGGCTTCTTCTCAACGACCGCCTGCAACGGAACAGCGATCACATCATTCACCGTCTTAGTGGTTATAACGGCGGTCGCGCTCATTCCCGGACGCAGGCCATTCTGGACTTCCTGGCTGAGGTTTTGCAGTTGGATCACGACGCGGAACTCTTTCGCTTCCTGAACATTGATGTTCGTAGAGAGTCCACCCGTAGTCTGCGATTTACCTACGGCGAGCGGGGTCTTCTGGGTAACTTCACCTTCTATTTCGGTTTCGCCGAAGGCATCGACCTTGATCTTGGCCTTCTGGCCGACCTCGACTTTGTCGATCTCAGTTTCATCGACCTTTACCTCGACGTTGATCGTGGACATGTCCGCGATGGTGAGCAGGGCAGTCGTCGATAATCCCGCGACGGCGAATGTACCGACCTTCGACGGAATTTCAGCAATGACACCATTTATCGGTGCGACTTGCAACGTTTTGTCCCGCTGATTCTTCGATCCGCGAAGTACGGCTGATTGCTGGTTGGCACGAGACTGGCTCGATTCGACGCTTATGTTGGCGGTCTGCACGGCTCTGCGGGCATCGCGAACCGAAACCTGCTGCTGATTCAGACGCGCGGTGGCATCCTTAACAGAAAGCCTTCGGGCTTCGAGATTCGCCTTTGCCGTTGCGAGCGCAACCTCAGCGGTCTCCGCGTTGTCCTTACGTTCGTCGTAAACCTGACGCGAGATGACGCCGCTCTCGAGAAGCTGTTCGTTGCGTCGTAATTCGCGGTTCGCGGCATTAAGGGCAACCTGTGCGCGGTCAACTTCCGTTTGGGCCGCTACGACCTGCTGCCGGGCGGAATCGATCGCGACCTGCGCGACGTTCAGGCCCTGCTCCGCCTGGGAAAGCTGATTCTGTGCAGCGGCCACTTGGGATTGCGAAACGCGAACCTCGTCCTGCGACGCCTGATACGCAGCCATTTGGGCATCGGTGCTGGATTGAAGTTGGTCCGGATCGAGGCGTACGAGAGGTTGGCCCTTCGTAACCTGATCGCCTTCCTTAACGTATATCTCTTCGATCCGCCCCTGAACCTCACTGGTGAGATTCATGAACTGGATCGGGCGCACTTCGCCGGACGAAGTGACAGTCGAGCGGAGTTCCGGACGAGTTTCCACCTTGACGACGGTTACTTCAGGTGTGTCGGAACGGGTAGCAAAAATGCTGGCTGCAACGATGATTACTAGTAAAACGGCGGCGGATGCGCCGATGATCACCTTACCTTTACGGCTTAATGCCATATAATAAAGAACCTCTCTAATAGCGAACTGTATAAATCGGACGAACTTAACGCAAACTACTGAATATTTAAGCGTCAAGGCTGTATTACGACGCCTTTGCCGCCGAGGTTTCAAAAAAGTGTCGCCACCCTGGTTTTTGCCGTTCATCTCTAACAAACGTGGAGGTTTGACGTTTCGGAGGCTTCGATTTACGATTTACGAACCAAGGATTAAGGGTTAAAATGATATTGCCATGTTGATAGGATCCTCCGTTAACGAGGGCAAGGAAAACTACGATGATCAGATGCCAAACTTGCGGAACGGAAAGTATCGACGGGTCGCAGTATTGCGATGAATGCGGTTCAAAATTGACCGAGCCCCGAGATTTCAGCACAGACGTGCCTAACTTCCGAACGCAGACCGCCGAAACCCCGATCTTTCGCTCATCGAGCGTGACCTCGGTCGGCGTACCGCCGCTCGCGGAGGAAAAGGTCGCGGAGAACGGGTCTTCGGGAGAATTTGGCGACGTCAGCCGCAAAATGAAAGCGACGCTTACGATCGAGCGCGGCGATTCCGCAGGCACGGAGTTTCCGATTAAAGGCGGCGAGTCTAATATCGGGCGTTGGGACGCAGACAACGGTATTTTCCCCGACATCGATCTGGATTCGTTCGATCCTGAAGCGAAAGTGTCGCGCCGCCACGCAAGAATATTGATCAAAGGCGGAAAGTTTGCGATCGAGGACCTTGGGTCGACAAATGGTACATACGTAAACCGCGGCCGGCGTCTTTTGCCGGGAAATGCACAATCGCTGGAAGACGGTGACGAGATCATCGTCGGAAAAACATTTCTTCGTTTCCATTTGAGTGAGTAATCGAGGGCACCCGTAGATTGAGTGAAAAAATGACCCATTGCCACGAATGCGGCTCTGAAGTCGCGGACAACGACATTTTCTGTCCATTTTGCGGAATCTCGCTCCGTCCGATCGAGGTCGCGGGGGACGATGATGCTTCGCTTGAGAGCACGATCATGATGACGCCGTCCGAACTGAGCGAGATGCGCCAGCAGGCGGCCGACAGTGAACGTGACGAACCTGAGCGCCTCGCCGTGCCGACTGACGAAAATATTGAGGTCGACACCGTCGGCGAACTGACGGATGACGAGATGGATGAGCTTCGCGGCACGATCTCTAACGAGAGTACTTTCGACGCATCAGAAGAATCATCGAGTATAGCCGGAGTTTCCGTTGACGACGTACCAGTTCCGCAAATTCTTCAGGATGCCGAATTTGGCACGAGCGAAGAAAGCACCTCGGAACAACCGGAATCGACTTTGGGCGAGGAACTTCCCGCGGCCGAACCCGAAAGCGATGGGGCACCTGCGGACGAACTTTTCAGGGAACGCATTCAGAATAACCAAGATAAGATCTCAAAGCCGCTTGAGGAGTTGGAGCTGGTCGATAGCTATTCGTCGCAGTCTATGTTCGATTCGGTTCGCATAATGGAACCGAAGAACTCGGACCCGCGGCCCAAACCCATTGCGTTCGACAGTAATTTGTCTCCGGTCCCTCCGCAGCGCGGGGCGGCCGTTGAGTCACCAGCTGTCGAAGAACCAAAGCCTCAAACTACGCCAAATATCGGGATGACCGATACGGACGGCAGAAAGTCGGCAAAGTTGAAACCTTTGACCGAAGGCACGGTCCTGAACGGCCGATATGAGATAGTGCGAAAGATCGGCGGCGGCGGAATGGGCGCGGTCTATTTGGCCAGCGACAACAACCTAGGCGGCGTCTTGAGGGCCGTCAAGGAAATGGTCCAGTCCTATATCGAAGAGGCCCAGCAGGAAAAATCGATCAACGATTTTAGGCGCGAATCAACTATTCTCTCGACGCTAGACCATCCATCGATCCCGACGATCTTCGATTATTTCTACGATGAAAAAGAAAGCCGCTTTTATCTGGTGATGAAGTACATCTCCGGCGGCGATCTGTCAGCGAGGCTGCGGGCGGCACCGGAAGGGCGTATCGATGAAAAGTCCGTAACAGAATGGGCGATCCAGATCGCCGATGTACTGGATTACCTCCACAGCCAGCCCTCGACCATAGTTTATCGCGACTTGAAACCGTCGAATATTATGATCGACGGCAATTCCGGACGGGTGATGCTGATCGATTTCGGTATCGCGCGTTCGATCGGGCAGAAGGAAGAGAAGGGCGTGACTGCCGTGGGGACGATGGGATATGCACCGCCCGAGCTTTTCAGCGGGAATGTCGAGCCGCGTTCGGACATATACAGCCTTGGCTCTACAATGTTCCATCTGCTGACGGGAGCGGACCCGCAAAGCAACCCTTTGCTGATATTCGATTTTCAAAAGAACCCTCGGCCGCGGCAGATCAATCCGCAGTTGTCTGACCAGATCGAGCGGATCCTGATGCAGGCCGTCGAATATAATGCCGAGGCCAGATTCTCAAGCGCGGCCGAGATCAGGAAGTGCTTGGAAGATCATCTGGAAAATCTCAAGCGCGGAAACGTGACCTTTGGCGTCAAGGCGATACCGTCATCGATCGGGCTCGCGAATCAGGCGGTGTTCTGCGGGTTTTGCGGGCAAAAGATCGTCGCGACGGACTTGTTCTGCGCGTTTTGCGGTGCTAAACAGCCGATAGCCCAACAGGGCGTGCATTCGGAGATCTATACGCCGGCCCTGCCCACCGCGAAGCTGATGATAATCGGCACTAACGAACTTGATACGCCGGCTTTTGCGCTGGAAAAACGGGAGAATCTTGTCGGAAGGCGTGATCCGATGTCAAACATCTTTCCGGAGGTGGACCTATCGAAATACGATCCGCAAACAAAGATCTCGCGGCGGCACGCTCGAATCTGGCGCGAAGGCAACAGCTTTTTGGTAGAGGACCTGGGCTCTTCGAACGGCACCATTTTGCTTTCGAGGGCCAGCGATGCGGTTCGCCTCGCCCCGCATCAGCCGCATGGCCTCACTAACGGCGACAAACTGCAGCTCGGTGACACGACGCTGCATTTCGTCATCGCCTAAACGCGGCCGAACAGATTATTATGAGTGCGATGGCAGAAAGAGCAGTATCTACGCGGCGGTCTGCGCCAAGGGAAATAATTCGGGATTTTTCACCAGCCGAGTTAAAGGCGCCGTTCGCACTTAGATGCGGGGCAAAGCTTCTCGACTATATTATATTGGTCGCCGTTCCCGTGACCGCGCTTCTGCTTGGGCGGATGGCCGGAACGGGCTCCGATGTGGATTTTCAGCAGACGATCAACAGTGCGGCGTGGCTGATCACTGTGCTTTTGATCATAACGAATCTATTCTTGTTTCCGATTCTCAGCGGGCAAACTATCGGAATGATGCTCACGGGTATTCGTATCGTGAACACAAGCGGTGGACGTGCCTCGACGCGATCGATCCTTATCCGGCACAGCATCGGTTACTTACTCACGCTTTTGACGTTCGGGCTCGGATTTGTAATTACGTTATTCAACTCACAGGGCCGCGCGCTGCACGACTATCTTGCGGGAACCGTCGTAGTGCATGGCAGGCCGCGCGTAATGCGGTGATCTCTTTGATTTATGCCCCAGTTAATCGTTAAAAATTCGGGCGTTACGGCCCACCGCATCCCGCTCTCACGACTGCGAACCACAATTGGGCGTTCGGCGCGCAGCGACGTCTGTATCCCTGACGCATTTGCTTCGCGACTTCACGCTGAGGTTCGGCAGGAAGGCGATGGCTATTGGCTGCAGGACCTCGGATCGGCGAACGGGACCCGTTATAACGGGTTTTTGGTCACGGTTCCGCTGCCGCTCACGTCCGGCGGCGAGATCCAGATCGGTGAAACGACTATCATTTTCGATGACGACCGCGCGGAGCGGGCGCGTAACGCCACACTGATCGCCGACAATACTGAGGCCCTGAACCCGGCAAATACCATTTCATTTGCACACCGGAAGAATCCGACCACGGAAATCCTGGAGTCCCAGTTTTCCAGCCGGACGGACCTGTTGGGGCTGATCAGTAAGGTTGGCGTCGCTCTGCTATCCTCAAGCGGTCTGGACGAGACGCTTAATCAGGTCGCTTCGCTCGTATTTGATGCGGTTCCCGCCGAACGCGTGGTTATCATGCTGCGGGATGAGGACTCCGAAGGCGGGATGAAGGTCGCGGTGGCAAGGCTTCGCGGCCACGACGAGCCAGTCAGCGAAGTTAGAATAAGCCGCACCGTCATGGACGAGGTTCTTAAGAACGGCAAATCTGTTCTGACATCGGACGCCCAGCACGACCCGCGTTACGCAAGCCAGACTATGGCACTACTTGGGATCCGCTCGGTGCTGGCGGTGCCGTTAAGCGTCGACGAGCGCGACGTTTTTGGGATCATTTACGCCGATTCTCCTACGTATGAATCTACATTCTCGGAGGAGCATCTGGACATTCTGACGACACTTGCGTCGGTTGCGTCGATCCGAGTCGAGAACGCGACCCTGCTAGACGAACGCATTCAGCGCGAACGAATGGAGAGGGAACTCGAACTGGCGACGGAGATCCAACAGCGGTTTCAGCCCTCCGGCCCGCCGACGATCGATGGATATGAGTTTCAGGGCATTTCGTTCTCGTGCTACGAGATCGGCGGCGATTACTACGACTTCATCTCAAATCACGAGGGAAAAATGCTGATCGCCCTCGGCGATGTTTCGGGCAAGGGCACGGCGGCTGCTCTTCTCATGTCCAGCCTGCACGCTGCGATCCATGCACAAGTCGCCGCGCAGCGGCCACTGCATGAAACGATATCTTCGGTCAATCAATATTTGGCGGAAAACACACCGGCAAACCGATTCGTCACGCTGTTCATCGCGGAGCTCGATCCAAACACCGGCCGTCTTCGATACATAAACGCGGGCCATAATCCACCGCTCGTCGGACGCCGCGACGGAACGATGGAACAACTTTCGTCAGGAGGCTTTCCGCTCGGGATACTGCCTTCCGCGGAGTTCGAGGTCGGCGAGGTCATGCTGAATCAGGGTGAGGCATTGGTGATCTATTCGGACGGCGTGTCGGAGGCGAATAATCTTAAGGAAGAAGAGTTCGGACTCGATAGATTGGCGGACGTTATTCGGACGAATTTAGCGGCATCCGCCTCGGGCATTCGGGACAAGGTCGAATCCGCGCTTTCGGCGTTCACACAGACCGCACCCGCAAATGACGACATTACACTTGTTATCGTTAAAAGGGTCTAGTTTTTGGCGATCTGCCCGTACAGCCAGGCCTTTGCCGTTCGCCACTGCCTGTTTATCGTCGGAACGCTGACGCCCATAACCTCAGCAGTTTCCTCTATCGACAAACCGCCGAAGTAGCGAAGTTCGACGATCTTCGCCTTCTGTGGGTCGATCGCTGCAAGAGCATCCAGAGCATCGTCGAGCGCAATGAGCTCGTTCGACTTTTCGTGGGAAACTACAAGAATCTCTTCTTCCAGCGGCAGTTTTTCCGCTTCGCCTCCGCGCTTGTCCGCTTTGTGTTTCCGTGCATGATCTAAAAGAATCCGTCGCATGACCTGGGCCGCGATGCCGAAGAAGTGCGCGCGATTCTGCCATTTGACCTTCTTCTGGTCGATCAGCTTCATATAAGCTTCGTGGACGAGAGCTGTCGGCTGCAAAGTATGATCAGCGCGTTCCCGCCGCAGATAGCTGCCTGCAAGCCTTCGAAGCTCGTCATAAATGTGCGGAAGTATCGAATTCACGACCTCAGTATTTCCGTCGGTCAATTCGATCAACATTCGGGTTATGTCGTGTGTGGATTCCTGGCTCATCTCGTGTATCCAATCAAAAGAATGCCGCGATTATATGTAAATTTGTGAATAGCCGCAATCGTCGGTGCTTCAAGATACAAACCCGCGAAATAAATCGCGTTTACCGTTGACAAGGTTTTTAGGCACTTAAATTAATCCGTATTGGAGTGAAAACAATGAGCAACAAGCTATATACACTCGCACTTATTATACTCACGCTTGCCTCGGCACAGGCAGCTATGGCCGATGTGAAGATCAAATCGAAACAGACGATGGCCGGACAGACGTACGAGAACACTACCTTTATCAAAGGAAAACGTCAGCGTTCGGAAACGATGAGCGGCATGATGGTCAGCCTGACACAATGCGATCTTCGCCGTGGAATTCAATTAAATCCCCAAACGAAGACGTATATTATCAACCCGTTTGCGTCAGCCGCTGAACAGAGCCAGACCGCGAACACAAGCGCCGACGCAAATGTCGTCCAAGCCGGCGGAAAGGTCACTATGACGGTCACGACAAAGGACACGGGCGAAAGAAAGCAGATGTTCGGATTTACGGCCCGTCGCGTGATTATCACTATGGAGACGGAATCTTCGCCGGACGCCTGTTCGAAGACAAAGAGCAAGATGCAGACCGATGGCTGGTATATCGACGCTGAATTCGTACTTGACTGCGATTCCGCGTACAGCAGTGCGAATTACAACACCGGCCGCAGCGGCGGATGCCGGGACAAGTATGAAACGAAGACGATCGGCGCTGCAAAACGGGGTTATCCGGTTTGGGAGAAGATGACGATGTTCGACGAATCAGGCAAAGAGACCTATTCGATGTTGACGGAAGTTATTGAACTTTCCAAGGCAACGCTGGAGAGTTCGCTATTCGAAATACCGCAGGATTATCGTGAAGCGAAGGATTACTCTGAATTATACGCTTCGGCGTCATCGATGACACGAGCGTTGGAAACGATTGACGGGCCGGTAAGCACGGTCAAACTGCCGAATGTTTCGAATGCACCTGGAAACGCCGAGTCATCTGTCGCCGGCCCGAAGAAAGCGGGGACGATCCGCATCGGATTGGTTGAGGTGAAAACGGGCGCGGTCGGCGAAGGGCTATCGGCATCAGATCTTGCCGCCGCCGTTCAAAATACGTTGGCGCAGTACCTGAAGGCTCCAAATATCGAAGTGGTTCCCATTGAATCCAAACTGGCATCGGCGATCGCCGCGGAATCGCGCGAAAAAGAATGTGATTATATCCTTATGGCGAGCGTATCGCACAAAAAGGGAAAGAGTGGATTCGGCAGCATGTTTGGTTCAGCTTTGGGAACGGCTGTCGGCCACGTGGGCATCGGCCATACGGGCAGCACAGCCGGAAATATTGCAGGTCAGATCGCCACACAAGCGATCGTCGCTGCAGGAACAATGTCGGCGAATGTTAAGGCGAAAGACGAAGTGTCGCTGATGGTAACTTTGAACGGTTCAGGCGGCCAATCCGCCTTGGCGCAGACGTACAAAGCGAAGGCGAAATCGGATGGCGACGACATTATAACGCAGGTGGTCGAACAGGCGGCCCAAGCAGTGTTTAATTCCGCCGTGCGGAAGTAATATACGATTTGCGGCGGCGGAACCGACTGCGGTTCCGCCTTTATTGTTACGAAGCCAATGGACTTTCGCTGTCGATCGCATCGCCGATCGTGTCGCGATAAAGTTCGCCCGAACGATAGTCTGTGATCAGCCTCTCTACGGTTTCAAGAAATATCCCGATGTCATTAGGTTTGGTAAGGTACGCATCGGCACCGGCGGCCATCACGAATTTTTTGTCCGGCGGCTTCACCATGGCGGAAAAGAACATTATCGGCTCGGCCACGCCGCGATCGCGAAGACGCCGGCAGATCGACATTCCATCCATCGTCGCCAGCCAGAGGTCTAGTATGTAAAGGTCGTAATCGTGTTTAGATGCCAGGGCTAAAGCCTCGGCCGCGGTACCAACGACAGTCACGGAATAGTCCTTTTCCGCGGTACCTAAGAGAGCCGAGATCATTTCTCTCGAGTCTTTGTCGTCCTCAACGCATAGAATTCGCGCGTTTCGATCATTCATAATACGGTTTGCAATCCGGACCCGGCGCGGGCCCGAGGAGTGCTTTCGTTAACATTATTACATTTTCGCCTGCGGATTGTCCTGCTCTTTCGAGCATGCGAAACAAGGGTGATGGCCGTAGTGTTTGATGTTCGGCGCATAGTTCGTTAATATAGATATCGCCACGTGCTTTTCTCCTCCTCGATTTCATGCGCAAAACAGTTCTTATTGCCGAAGATTACGCCGACGTTAGAGTTATGACCAAGTTCATGGTCGAACGCTGCGGGTACGCTGTCATTGAGGCCCGTGACGGTTATGAAGCGCTCGAAGCGGTAAAGCAGAAACGACCTGACATCATACTTATGGACCTAGCGATGCCGGTCATGGACGGGATCACTTCGGCCGAGCTTATCCGTGAACAGGAGCATGGTTCACATGTCCCGATTATCGCGATCACCGCATACGGTAATGATTACCAACAGCAGCTGCAGCAGATACGTTTTGAACAGGTGATCGATAAACCAGTCGAATTGGATACGCTTCGACAAATATTGGCACGCCATCTTACCCACGATAATTCACCGGAGAGTTAACTTAAGTTGTACACGCTTGTTTTAGAGGAACGTACAGATTATTTGTACGTAAAGGTCGAGTGCGAATACGCGGATTTCGAGATCATGAGCCAATACTGGCATGAGATCTGTGATATCGCGGTCAAAAGGAAAACGCGTCGTGTCCTTGTTGATATGGCTATTGCCGACTCGCCGTCGATGTCGGACCTTTTTCAATTGGCTACGACAATATCCGAAAACCTGCAGGCTAGAAAGATCCGGTTCGCCGTTTTCGATCGGTTCGAAGCACAATGGGAAGTAAATCAATTTGCCGAGATGGCGGCGACGAACCGAGGCCTGGATGCACGTGCTTTCAGAGATATTGAAGCTGCGGAGAAATGGCTTGGGCTGCCTTGATAGATATACAAACTTCTTCCATACCTACTCTTGAGCAAATCACAATAGATTGATCGAACTTACTCCTATTTCACGCGTATAGGTTGACCGGAACCACGGACGGCGAGAATGTCGCTGCTCCGCGACGAGGAAACCATGATCAATCGACCTAACGAATCTCTCAAACAGGTATTCTGCGCCGCACTGACGGCTATTATCCTTATCCCCTTTTCGGCAATCTACGGCCAGACGCGTCGTTCAGCCGCAGTGCGTAATGCGCCGACCGCGTCTAAATGTTCGGGCGCGTGGACCGGAACCATTACCTATAAGCGGACGCAGTCGATGACAGATAACAAAACGATCGACCGTGTTTCCGGCCGCGGGCAGGACACGACGAGCTCAGAAATGAGGTATGAATATAACGCTCGCGTATCGGTTTTGGAATCGCCGGAAAAGAATGGGTCGAGTATAGGCCGCGGCACTATCAATCACTCGATGACGTCTTCCGAGACGACGCAGGCCAACGAGCGTAATTCCTGTGACCGCGGAAAGACCTGGCGGACGATGTCCGGGACGTTTTCGACGAAAACCGCCGTCACGGGTTCCGACACGGTAGACGCGAATGTTAGTGTGGGGGTCAACAGCGATGGTACGTATACAGTAAGCGTCGGATTGCCGCAAATAAAGGGACAGGTCACCGGCTCGCAGACTTCCAGTTTCAGCGGGCAATGCACTCCGAAAGAAGGAAAAAACCTGAGCACTCCGCCCTCGGCAACGACGATCGACGGGAATTCGCTGACCTCCGACGGCAGGCATCGGATCGATCCGAGCGACCCGAACCGTTTAAGCGGCACGTTTACTAAGACGTGGCAGAACGTCACTGAAACCATCACCTGGACGCTGCAGAAATGCGGGGCACCCCTGCGTATAACCGATCTCTATTTTGAGGACATGAAGTTCCCAAAGTGGAATGATTGGAAAGAGATCAGTGAACAAACAGGCACGATCGACGGAAACCTCGTAAAAATAAAGGCTAAGATCCTGAACGCTTCAGGCGAAACAAAATTCGCCGACCTCAAATTCAAGGAAACGTACAAAAGCGACAAATGGGACGGGGCGCGGCCGGATGGCCTGCTGAAGGATGGTGAAACGTCTATACGCCTCGAACCGGGCGAGGAACGCGAGGTCGAGATCATTTGGGATTCATCCGGCTATGCATGGTTTGACGATGGACGGCCAAGGTTGGTGCAGCGCATAAAAGCGGAACTTGAAGAAAATTCAAAGAAGGTCGATGAAATGACCAAGAACCTGAAGGTCGCACCCAAACCAGTAATTCTTGTGCACGGATTATGGAGCAACTGGAAAGCGTGGGAGTCGTGGCAGAATATCTTGACAACATCGCATTCGTATGACTGGAAGGCGTTCCCGGTCGGCGAAAAGCCGGAAAAAGGCATTATGAATACTGGCGGCGCATTTCTGTCAACAGACCGGACGAATACGATCTTCGAGAATTCTCAGCAGCTCGGAAAATATGTCAGATATGCGCAGGAGGACCGCAATGCCTGGCATGTCGATATCGTTGCACACTCGATGGGCGGTCTGATCTCGCGGCACTACGTGCATAACTTCATGCCACAGGTCGAGGACGGACGTCCACAGATCGCGCATCTTGTAATGCTCGGGACCCCGAACATGGGCTCGCCCTGCGCCGATGTGATGAATTCAACGTTTGAATTTCTAGGAAAGGATGTAGAAGCAGTGCGGCAGCTAAGGCAGGATGTCGTTGCCGAATTCAACAGGGTAACCGTCAACCGCAAGGGAGTGAAGTTTTCGGTGCTGGCGGGCGATCCGCTCCCGACGATGTGCAAGACCATCGTCTGGAATGACGGCGTCGTTCCAGTTCCATCGGCAATATGGCAGATACGTGATAATGCTAAATCGAAGAACGTTCATACGGAACTGACAGGAACGGCAGATTTTTCCTCATTCGTGAAACCGCGTCTTGCCATAGGACCGAAGGGTGATCATAATCCGGAGGCACCCGAGCTGCCGCAGTATCCGGGCCCTACCGGCGAAATACCTCGAATGAGGCCGCATCTAGATTCACTTCTGGCGGTTAACAGCGCGACAGGTTTGGGCGGGATCTTTAGCACGACGCTTCAGGATCCGTCACGACCGCAGTTTGCGAAGTCGATCAAGGTCGGCGCCGGCCAGTCGGCGGAGGTCGAGATCCCTGTGGAAGCAGCACGAAATCTCGGGATAACGTTCATGGCGTATCCGGATGTCTCAGCAACATTAGCAAATTCAGCGGGAGCAGTGATTGGAAAGAACATGGCAAACACACCGGAATCACGAACATGGTTCAGATCGATCTTTGTCGATAAGCCTGTCATGGAAGGAACTTGGCGGCTGAAGCTTGAGAATTCATCCAACATGGAGCGGGAAGTGATATTGACGACTTGGACAAACGCAGTTTAGTAAGCGGACCGCCAAGCATAGAACACAAGGCCACGTGGAAACTACTTGTCCCTGCGGCCTTCATTTTCTGATCTCGTCGATTATTGGGTTATTTGTTTTGGCAAGAAGATCCCAGTACCGATCGTCGGTTCTGATCCGATCCAGCTTTGGCTCGGTCCCGTACCAGGCGACCCATGCGCTTTTCTCGATCCTGGCGCGTTCAAGATAGTCGAAGGCTTCATCGATATCGCTAAGCGCCACGTGGGACATCCCAAGAAAATAAGGTGATACGTATTCGGATTTTGCACGCTGTTTCCAGGCATCAACACGGCTGCGAGCTTCTTCCTGCATTCCGCAAGCGACTAGAGCAAAGCACAAACAATACAGCGGCAAAGCCGAATCCGGCGAAAGTTCCGCGGCTCGCCGGGCGGCCAGGAGCGCCTGTTCGTATTCGCCGGTTTCCAGGAGAATATTCGCGAGCTGCAAATGCGTCTGCATGAAACCCAGATCCAGGTTCTGCAGTTCCTTGGCCTTTTCCAGCGCCTTACCAAAGCTTCGGGTTTGATACAATGTCCACGCCGAAAGCGCCTTTGGCCGCAACGACATCGGGTCGAGGCTTTCTGCCAGCAGAATTTCCTTGATGCCTTCCTTGAATCTTCCGGTGCCGACCATTACGGCCGAAAGCCATTCATGTGCGAGCGGATAATTGGGATTTAAATCGATGGCCCGCCGATAACTTTCTTCGCTTTTGCCCCATTCCTGCATGTTCGAATAATATATTCCGATTGCCGAATGGGCTTCGGGCAGAAGCGGATCGAGAGTAAGAGCGTGTTCGCATGCCTCGAGCACCTTAGGAAACCCTTCGTCGGGCGAGAATATTCCGTGGATGCATGCCCATGTATAGAAATCTGCGATCCCAACATAAGCAAGTGCGTACCCGGGATCGATAGTAACTGCCTTTTCGAACATCCGGATCGCTTTTGGAAAAGCTTCCGGCGTAAAACGATTCCAGAAATACCGGCCTTGCAGGTAAGCCTCGTGCGCTTCCTTCTTGTCGGTTCCGCGTTTCGAAAGCTGCTTGACCTCCTCGCCGGTAAGCCGCGGCACAAGCGATTCAGCGACCCTTTCCGAGATCGTGTCTTCAAGTTCCAAAACGTCCGTAAATCGCTCGTCGAAACTGGCTGCCCACAAAGTCGCGTTTTCCGAAACGTCCAGAAGCTGTGCCGTCACACGAATCCTACCGCCGGAACGGCGAATGTTGCCGTCGATGACATAATCTACGGCCAGATCACGTCCCGCCATGAAAGGATCGACAGACTGACCGGCATATGTGAGTACAGAACTTGTCGGACGAACAAGAAACCTCCGCACATTAGAAAGCCGCATCGTAAGTGCGTCCGCGAGCCCGAGCGACAGGAATTCGTCGGACGATTCACCGGTAGAATGAGCCCCGATCAATGTAAATGGCAGCACCGCGATCGATCTTTCCCGCTCGGATGTTGTTGGGCTTTCGGATGTCGTCAGTTGTTCGCTTGCAATCGGGTTTTTAGTGCGTTTGAGTAGTTTCAAATATCGAGGATCGCGGCGAATAGGTTCGAGCTTTACGTCCGTGCCGAACCATATCATAAACTCATTCCTTTCCTCGATCGACTTTTCGAACCATTCGAACGCGAGATCAATTTCGCCTACCGCCACGCAGCACATCGCGACAAAATAGGGCTTCATATAGTGCTCTTTGGCGGTCTGGAGGATCTTTTCGAAGATTGTCCGCGCGGCGTCCATGTTTCCTTCGGCGGCGCGCGCGTGGCAAAGCATATAGCGAGGCATGCCGGCCCTTCCCCACATTTCGGCGCTGCTCCGAAGCACTTCAACGGCCTCCGAAGGATAGCCGGCCGCTGCCAGAGCGTTTCCTAAATGAAGCAGTCCCTGCGGAAAGTCCTCCTGCATTTCGACGGCTTTTCGGGCTTTTGCGACGGATTCTTCAAACCGCCCTGCCTGATAAAGCGTCCAGGCGGTCATAAGGATGGCCCGCGGCGAAACTGGATCTAGCTCCTCGGCACGGCGGATCGCAGCTATGCCTTCGTCGAACCGTCCTTGGGCCGTGAGGAAATTGGAATAACACTCATGCGCAAAAGGGAAATTGGGAGAAAGCTCGAGCGCCCGACGTACCAGATATTCGGCATCCGGCCAGTTCCAATCGTACGAGAGCGTCGCGAACGAAAGCACTGCAAAAGCTTCGCCGAGTGAGCCGTCGATCTCGAGCGCCTTTCTAGCCGCTTCCTGCGCCGCGGTGAATCCGACCGAGGACGGTATCTCCCCAAAAACGGCCGACCAATTGTAATAGTCGGCTATTCCTACATAGGGCAAGGCGTAATTCGGATCGATCGCAATGGCCTCATTGTACGCATCAAGGGCTTTTTTCAGGTGCTGATCGGTAAACTTACTGGCAAAATATCTTCCTCGAAGATATGCCTGATATGCAGCAGGCTTCTCGGTTCCCCGTTTTTCCAGTCGAATCTGCTCTTCCCGACTAAGCTGCGGCAAGAGGGAAGTTACGACCTGCTTGGAGATCGTGTCCTCAAGTGCTAGTACTTCATCGATCGATTCGTCGAAAGCTTTTGCCCAACGCGTCGTGCTTTCGGCGGTATCCAGCAATTGGACCGAAACCCTGATCCGATCGCCGATACGACGGACGGTGCCGTCAAGTACGAAATCCACGTTAAGCATTCGCCCTGCTTCAAACGCATCGGTTTCCGCAAATGGTAGGACGGAACTAGTCGGCCGGACGATAAGACGCGGAAAGCCGCTGAGTCGCGAAATAAGGGAATCGGCAAGGCCGATACCGAGAAAATCCTCACCTGTATCTCCGGATTGGGCTATGGTGATCGTTTTCAGCGGCAGTACTGCCAGTGAGAGCTTTTCGCGAGATGATGGTTTTGGATAGTTACGGATCGAAAGAAAAAATTCGGCGTTTACTGGCCGGCCTTCGAGTATGTTTGTAATGTCTTCCGAAAACTCGGTAACGGTTTGATACCGCGATCCCGGATCTTTTCTTAAGGCCTTCATTACGACCTTTTCAAGATCGCCGCTAAGCTGTCGACGCAATTCGTCGTAAGACGCACTTCGCGCCGACAAAATAACGTCCAAGGAACCGAATTCGCCACCGAGCGTAGGCAGAAGGCTCTCATCCTTCGTAAGGCTACCGACCAGACTTGTCGGTTCCTCCTCGCGGATCACCCGTTCAACATCGTGCGGAACATTTCGCTTGAATACATAAGGCCGATGCCCCGTTAGCAATTCGTAAAGGATCACACCGAGTGAATAGATGTCGGATGCAGGCGTAACCGTTTCGCCACTGATCTGTTCCGGGGATGCATATTCGGGCGTCATCACGCGCCCATGCGTAGCGGTAGGTTCAATGTCCGTCGCCATGACGTCGGGATCGAACACTTTCGCTATACCGAAATCGAGAAGCTTAGGTTTGCGGTCTTTTTTGACCAGGATATTTGAAGGTTTGAGATCCCGATGAATGACCTTCATTTGGTGAGCGGCCTGCACCGCCCAGCAGACCTGTCGAAAAATATTCAGTCGCTCGTTTGTGGTAAGCCGGTTTTCGTCGCAAAAGCGGAACAGGGGTGTGCCGTCAATGTATTCCATCACGAAATACGGCAAACCGTCATCGGTCGAGCCGCCGCCGAGGAAATATGCGATGTTAGAGTGATTCAGTGCGGCCAGGATCTGGCGTTCGCGTCGGAAGCGCCGCAGGATCAAATCTGTGTCCATACCGCGCTTGATCAATTTCACAGCGACGGTTTGTTTGAATTCCCCATCATCGCGTTCAGCGCGGTAGACAGAACCCATTCCGCCGCGGCCGATCTCCTCATGGAGAACGTAAACACCAATGCGGCGTCCGGACATCGTGTCTTCGGAACTTATTGTGGGCTCTTCCATGGGGACCGGCTGCCATCCGTTCGATGCTACATTTTGCCATTAGATAAGATTATCGGTCAAATAAATGAGGAACGAGCCGGTTTTAAACCGATTCAATCAGAATTGGAAGGTTGGATCGATTTCCCGGACGAGGTGTCGGAATCGTAGATCGCCCCTTAGATTCGCGAAACGAGGGTCGACCACTAGAAAATTGAAGCCGTGAGAACGGGCAGCGTCAGCCCTTTCAAGCCAATCGATCGCTTTATCGTGTCTTCCCAGAGCATTGAAGGCAAGGGCAATCTCATAGGCAAAGGCAAAATGATTGTCTGCGATATCGGGCGAGAGAATCGCGTTTTCGAGAACCTTTAGCTTGGCTGAAGCGTCCTGATCCGGAGGTGTTAGCTGAAGCTCGATGATCTGCCAGCCGGGCATGGAAGAATTCCCGCCGCTGTAAAGCATTTCCTTGTCAAAATTTGCACGGGCGGCGGCGAAATTGCCCGTCACGGTATACACCCATCGTTTAACCTTCAGCGCCGGAAGGAAACTCTCGTTCAGTTGCAAAGCCCTATCACAGTCTTCGATCGCGGCGTTGTATTCACGATTGAAAAAATGAACCATTCCCTTGGCCGATCGGACGGACGGCGACCGCGGGTCAAGGCGTTCGCCGATCTCGGCTTCGCTCACCGCTTCAACGGGACGCCCCATTCCGGCAAACGCAAGTGCGAACCAATGACGGGCCTGTGCATATGACGGATTGACTTGCAAAGCGCGTCGGAATTCGAGCTCGGCGCCGGACCAGTCCCGCTCGTAGAAGTATTTTACATAAGCAAGGGTCGCGTGAGCTTCCGCCAGATTATTATCGATGGCCAGCGCTTTGAGAGCATTTTCCTGCGCTAGCGGGTAAGCGTTACGAGGCGGTTTAATGTCGTAAAGATTTAGCAAGGCGTAACAATCTGCTAATCCAACGTAGGCAAGAGCAAACCCCGGATCTGCCGCTATGGAAGCAGAAAAGGTCTCAATCGCTTTACGAAGGCTTTCGGGCGTTCGATTTGCGGTTTGATAGCGTCCGATCAGGTAGTAGCGATACGCCGTATCATTTTGAGTATAGCTTCGATAGACCTGCTGGCGTTCCAGTGGCAGCGGTTCTATACCTAATGAAGTCCAGACATGTTCAGCGAGGTTTGTCTGCATGCGAAACATGTCGCCTTCGCCGGCCGTCAGCTCTTCTGCCCACAAGACGGAGTTGTCCGACGTGCGCACCAACTCCGCATTCAGTTTGATACCGTTGGCTTCCGTTACAAGATCGCCGCGAAGGACGAATGCCATACCAAGGTCTTTGCCGATCTGCTCAACCGGCATATCGGCGATGGCGCGTCCCGAACTTGCTGACATCACCTGGAGCGACTTTATGTTACCGAGTTTGTTCGTTAGGGCATCCGCGAGGCCGATCCCGAAGTCGGTTCTCGTACCATCCGTACTTTTGAACGGAAGTACGGCAATAGACGGATTCTGGAAATTCGTCGTCGCGGCCGGTACCGGCGCGGGCTCACGGAAATACGGGACGCCGATCATTACGGCAGCAGTCCCGACCAACAAAAGTAAAATGATTACGGCGTAATTTAAATAATTGTTCCGTTTCCGGACCGGACCGGTGATCTCGCCTGTCGGCATGGCTTCACCAGTATCCTCGTTGTGGGCGATAACCAAAGTTGTGAGATCGTGCAAACCGGTCTGCCTGATCGCCTGCGTTTCCGGTCCCGAATTGACCGACGGCGTGCTTGTGATCCCACTATGTGTGAAAAGCCCGTAATAACCGACGTTCTTCCATATTTCGCCAAAGCGTTCATCGTCGCGGATCAGGTCGAGCACTGGCTCGATACCCATCCAGTTCAACCATGCTTCTTTTATCTCGTAAGCACGAATGAGGTGTTCAATAGCCGCTTCTTTATCGCCAAGGTAGCAATATGCGAGCGAGAGTTGGTACGGTGAAACATAGCGCTCGTTGGAAAGTCCTTTTAGTACAGCGAGTTTTTCGCGGGCCTCGTCGTGTCGACCGTCCGCGGCTAAACATTCGGCCTCCGCGATAAGTGTGAAAACGCCGTTGTCCATCAACTCCATTGCGCGCGCGTTCTCTCGTGTAGCTATTTCCGTCTCACCGGTTATTCTGTGGATCTTGCTCAGCCCGTAATAGCCAAAGACATAGTCCGGAAAATCCGCGATTACCTTTTTATACTGGGCGATGCCTTCTTCATAACGACGAGCGTAGTAATATCCCCATCCGATGTTGTGATGATTGAACGGTGTCAAAGGGTCGAGGTCCAAACTGCGGCGAGCAAATTCCAGGCCGTCGGTAAACCTGCCTTCAGTGTACAGCACGATGGAATACCAGACGTAAGCACTGGCATTCCCCGGATTTAATTCGATCGCGCGGCGAAGGTGATGCTCCGCTTGGGCCCAATCGTAATTGCCGGCGTGAAGGGAAAACCCAAGGCTAGCGTGTGCTTCGGAAAGTTCCTCGTCGAGTTCGACGGCCGTCGTTGCGGCCTCGATCGCCGGCTGAAAACATTCCTGGGGCGGAAGCACTCCGATTATTCCCAGCCAATTGTAATAATCGGCGATCCCCGCGTATGCGTGGGCGTAATTCGGGTCGGCGGCGATCGCACGGTGAAAGGACACGAATGCCTTTGCGAGACCATCCTCGGTAAATGTGTTGAAGTAGAATCTAGCCCGTAGGTAATGCTCGAATGCCTCCGGAACCTCGGTGCCGCGTTTGGAGTATTCTGCCAATTCGCTGCCGGTCAACTGCGGCAGCAATACTTCTATGAGTTTTGTCGAGATCGTGTCCTCGAGCGAAAATACGTCGTTGAGAGTTTCGTCGATTGACGCTGCCCATATTGCGGCATTATCGGCAACTTTGAGAAGCTGAACCGATACGCGTATGCGGTCGCCGGCGCGTTTTATGTTGCCGTCAATTATATATTCGACCCGCAATTCGCGGCCTGCCGTGACGGGATCGACGGGTTCGGCACCAAACGAAATGATCGAACTTGTGGGGCGAACCACAAATCGTTTTACCTTGCTTAGACGCGTAATAAGTGCGTCGGCCAGCCCTAAGCCAAGAAACTGGTCGTCAGCGCTGTGCTGCGGGCTAAGACTTAGGTACTTGAAGGGTAAAACCGCCAGAGCCCGCGAATTTGACGCCGACAAATGCACGGATGAATTTGGCGACGCGGTCGTTATAAACGCCGGAGCGGAGACAAGCTGGCCGTTCAGATGGCGCGAGATGTCTTCCGACAGCTCTTTCACGCTCTTGTACCGCATGGCAGGTTCCTTGCGGAGCGCCTTCATGACGATGTTGTCAAGATTCGTCTCTAATTGCTGTTTGAGCGCGGCGGACGACGCAGAGCGGACATCCGCAAACCTATCTTTGCTCGAAGAATATTGCGGAAGTAGATTGTCGGAACGGTTTACAGCGATGCTCGGCAGCTCCGGCATAACCTCGCAAATGACACGCGAGACCTCGTGAAGGGCGCGGCCGGAAAAATTGTATGGCTTATGCCCCGACAATAGTTCGTAGAGCAATATCCCCAGCGAATAGATATCGCTGGCAGGCGTTACTTCGGCGCCCTGAACCTGTTCCGGCGACGCGTAATCCGGTGTCATCATCCGCATAAGCGATGCGGTCGGATTCACGGATTCGTGGATCAGGTTCGGGTCGAGGATCTTGGCAATACCGAAATCTAGTAGTTTCGGCGAACCGAATTTGTTAATCAGGATATTGCTTGGCTTGATATCGCGATGGACGATCTGACGCTCGTGCGCGTACTGAAGCGCCGAACAGATCTTCTGGAACATCTTTAGCCGGGCACGGAGATCGAGGACATTCTTGTCACAATAATTATAAAGTGTCTCGCCTTCGATGAATTCCATAACGAAGTATGGAATTCCATCTTTAGTCGTACCGCCGTCCAGCAGCCGTGCGATGAAAGGGTGTTCAAACGATGCAAGGATCTGGCGTTCGTGGCGGAACCGCCGAATGATAAAATCCGAATCCATGCCGCGTTTGATCAATTTGATAGCGACCTTTTGCGAGAATTCGCCGTCTGCGCGCTCAGCGCGATACACAGCGCCCATACCGCCCCGTCCGATCTCGCTTACGATACGATAGGCGCCGATCTGTTTGCCAATATAATCGCCGTTGTCTTCGGAGCCGATCTGCCGGTCGAGTGAATCTGAGATTATCCGCTTTGCGGTCGAGTTAAGGAAACTGCTGTCCGTCCACACTGGCGATTCGATAAAGTCCCGTGCGGATTCATCATTAGAGATGAGCTTTAAAACCTCTGCTCGTAACTCGTCGTCACCGTCACATTTAAGGGAAAGAAAGTCCTCTCTTTCCTTGGGTGTCAGATCAATGGCCGCCTCAAAAACCTCTTCAATTTGTTGCCAACGTTCAGGGGACATTTCGGAAAATATTATGTACTAAAAAATTCGGTTTTGCTATTGTCTGTGACCGAGCACACTCAGTACTGTAAATCTTTCGGAAACGGGCGCTTTGCTTAGGATTGTCGGCCGTTAAAACTTGTTGACCCACAAAGGCAACGTGGTTTAGAATAACGTTGGGCAAATTCCTCAGCCCATCCCTGAATGCCTCTCAAACTACGAAAAATCAGTCTGATTTATTTCATTGTTTTTACCCTGCTTTTGGTGGGGCTTGTGCCGCTTGTCCTTACTGGTTGGATGCTTTCCGATCGAAGCGGACAAGAGCTCCGTGCAGTTGAGAATCGCTACCAGATCCAACTTGTCCAAGAGAAGGCCCGTCAGATCCAGATGTTAGGGAAACGATACAGCGACCTTGTTTCAGGCATTTCGATGGCGCTTGAGCTCACGAACGATCTTTCGGTGCTCTCTTCAATTCAGACGGAAGAAAAGCTTGGGTCGGCAATAAAGGACGACCGGGACCTGCTCGCCCTGTACGTTAAGCCGGTGGCAGCTGAATCCCTGACGGTATTTCGCCCCGAGGCTATCGCCCGCGAGGACGTTGTCGCGATCTCTGCTGAATCCGAAGAATTGCTCGGCGACCTCCCGCTGCTTGTCGGGGAGCCCAGGCGCGTTACGGCAACCGGCGAATTTGTACAGTCGTACTCGGTTCCCGTCAAATTCGCTGGTAGGCACGCCGCGACCGTTGTGGCAATCGTCTCCCTGAAGGAAATGGGACGAAGTATTGTCGGTATCAAACCAACGTCCGAAGCGGAATTATGGAATTCCGGCCTGCCGATCATCTTTGTCGTCAACAGCAGTGGGACTCCTGTGTTTCACGCCGACGCTCAGCTCGTAGCTTCACAACGGTCGCTGTCGCATTTAAGGATCGTTCAGGAATGGCAGGAAGCGGGGAAACAGATCCAATCTGCACTTGTACCGTTTGAGGCCGAATTCGACGGCAAGGAACATTCAATGATCGGAGCCTATTCGAGTATTTCGTTCGGCACCGGCATGAATTACGGCGTCATAACGATGCAGGACGAACGAAATGCACTTGCCTCGGTCGCCGAAATGCGCTGGCAGACTTGGTTGATCAGCCTCGCATTTGCTTTGGTAGCCCTCGTTGTTGGTTTTATTTGCGCGAAGCTCCTCACGTCGCCGCTTCAAAATCTTGCCGTTGCCGCTTCGCAGATCGCCGCCGGCGACTTCTCGTCGCGTGTCGAATCGCGCAATGTTACCGAGATCGGAACGCTCGCAGACACGTTTAACCTAATGAGCGATCGGCTGGAGGACCATATTGCAAAACTGGCGGCCGCCGCTAAGGAGAACCGCGAACTTTTCGTCGGCACGGTCAAAGCACTCGCGGCCGCGATCGACGGGAAGGACAAATATACACGCGGCCATTCGGAACGCGTTTCGCGAATTTCGGTGGCCATCGGAAATCGTCTTGGACTGGACGAAGATGACATCGATAAGCTCCGAATGAGTGCATTGCTTCATGACGTCGGGAAAATCGCGATCGATGACGCCATCCTGAAAAAGCCCGCTGCTCTAACTGACGAAGAATTCGAGATCATGAAGGGCCATCCGCAGAAGGGATACAAGATCATGTCGCAGATTCCGGGGATGAAAGATTATCTGCCCGGAATGTATATGCATCATGAAATGGTCAACGGTAAAGGGTATCCCCAAGGGCTAACTGGCGATCAGATCCCCTTACAGGCGAAGATCGTTTCCGTCGCTGACACATTCGACGCAATGACGATCGACCGGCCGTATCAAAAAGCCCTTCCGCTGCCCGAAGCCCTTAAGCTTATTAAAAGCCTTGTTGGAACACGTTACGATGGTGTGGTCGTCGATGCACTTATCGCTGCGTGCTCTGCCGGCGAGGTGGCCAACGGCGTCGTTCGCCAGAAGCAAATGATGCGGGAAGCACAACAGGCTGTCGTAGTAAACACTTCCTCCCGCCCCGATAGCGGCGTTAGTGCCTCCGCCTGATCGTCGAATATGAATCAGCTGAATATCGAAGAGCTTTGGCAGATAGAGGTCGGAGGACAGGTTTACGAGGCAAATCTTATTGAAATGTCCGATTGGATCGCCGGCGGTTCTCTTCAACCGGACGACAAAGTCAGAAAAGGTAATCTTCGCTGGATCGAAGCCCGCAAGGTCCCAGCGCTCATTCAGTTCTTCAATGCGAAAGCGAAGGGCACCCCGATGCCAGTGCTCATTAACGCCTCCGCATTTCGAGATCCAGGAACAATATCAATCGAAGCCGATCCGGCTACGAGCGAAAATGTTCCAGCGAATAAATTCGAGAACTTTCAACTAAGCGTTTCACACTACGATCCCAACTTTTGCTCGATCCATATCGGAGACGGATCGTTTTACGTTTGTAAGGAATGCAGCGCCCCTTTTTGCAAAGTATGCCCTAAGTCATTCGGGGGCAGTGTCCGTATATGTCCGGCATGCGGAGGGTTGTGCTCGGAAATACCTGAGACCCAGGCAAAGGCCGCAGCGGAAAATGCATTTAGGCAGGCGATGACCGCTGGATTCGGGTTTCGCGATTTCGTGGAAGCCGGAAAGCATCCGTTCAAATTCAAGACCGGATTGTTACTCGGCGGATTAATGTTCACGTTTTTCACGCTCGGGCAGTCGGCATCCGCAATAGGCGGGATAGTAATGATCGTCGGTGCCATTTTTTGCGTGATGCTGGCGAATATGCTGACGTTCGGCGTGCTGGCGCATACGCTCGAGAACTTCGCTCAGGGGAAGATCTCATCGAGCTTTATGCCGGATTTTGATGACTTCTCGATCTGGGATGACGTTCTCCATCCCTTCTTCCTAAGCATCGGCGTCTATATCTCGTCATTTGGCGCATTTATGCTTATTTTGCTGGTGGGACTCTTTTTTGCATTCAGTGCTTTGAACCAGCAGGCCGAGGCCCATAGACAGGAGCTTGAGCGGCTGCCGGGAACGCCATACTTCGATACTACCCGAACCGTTCAGCAATCGGAGAACGTGCGCGACCTTCTAGGAAAGACTGCATCGGAGCAGGCGGGCCGAGTTCAAGGTCTTGAGCGGATTGGCAGCGAAGATTTAGCATCTCCCCCTGCAGGCGATACGGAAGCATCCGTTATGCGGGCTCAGGAAATGATCGACAGGTCGCAAAAGGAAAGGCTCGAAGGCACCTTCGGGAAGACGCCTGAGACGCGGCAGCAGGAATACGATGAGATCGTGGCTAAACTGATCGGTTTAGCCCCGCCGCTTGTTGTTCTAGGCGGGATTGCGTTGCTGTGGGGTTTGTTCTTCTTCCCGGCCGCATGTATTGTTGCAGGATATACACGGTCATTCTTTGCGGCAATAAATCCCTTGGTTGGACTTGATACGATCAAGCGGTTAGGGGCGGTTTACCTTAAGATTCTCGTGATGGGGCTTGTCTTATTGATCACGTCGGTGATCGTCGGAGGAGTCCTGAGGCTAATACTATCATCGTTCGACATGCCGGGCGTCGGAAATCTCCCCGCAACCGCGATCGCTGCTTGGTTCACATTCTATCTCTGGGTCGTCTACTCGGTGATTCTTGGATTCGCTTTATACAAGGGAGCCGGAAGGCTTCAACTGGTTCGCTAGCGCCCAAGCGAAAAGTCAGGTTTGGAAGATCGCACGTTTGTTAGGCGTGCGATATTTTTTTATAATCAACGTTTTACGATATTACTGAAATATTTTTATGGCATTTTTTTGGCGCAGAAAAAAAGAAGACAAGTTCTCTTCCTCGGTGCTCGGCCTCGATAAATCCATTGAAGAACTCAAGGCTCAGGAAGAAGCGGTCGAACGGGAATTCGGCGTTCGTTTTTCAAAGGCGATCGAAAAGACCCGCGATTCGATCAACAATCGGCTGGACAACATTTTTGAGGGCCGGAAACAGATTGACGAAGCATTTCTCGATGAACTTGAGGAAATGCTGATTTCAACCGATATCGGCGTCCAGACAACGATGCAGATCCTTGACGCCATTCGAAAGGGAGTCTCGCGCCAGGAAATAAACGATCTTGATGCTTTGAAATCCGCAATGAAGCGGGAGTTGCTCGATATTCTTCATCATTCGGAAGAACGCGGCGTTGCCGACGAACGAAGCGTACCCGAAAATATAAGGCCTTATGTGCTAATGGTCGTCGGCGTCAATGGTGTCGGCAAAACGACGACGATCGGTAAGCTGGCACAGAGGATCAAAAATGAAGGCAACGGCGTATTGATCTGCGCGGCCGATACTTTCAGAGCGGCCGCTTCGGACCAGCTTGAGATTTGGGCGGAGCGTGCAGGCGTCCCGATCGTTCAGCAGAAACAAGGGACCGATCCCGCCGCGGTCCTGTTTGACGCGCTTCAGGCTGCCAAATCACGCGATTCCGACGTGCTGATAGTCGACACCGCAGGACGTCTGCACAATAAGGCCAATCTGATGGCCGAGCTTGAAAAAATGAAGCGCATAGCAGGTCGCGAAGTGCCGCAGGCGCCGCACGAAACATTGCTGGTGATCGACGCGGTAACCGGCCAGAACGGTTTGGAACAGGCAAGGCAATTTATGAAGGCCGCCGATGTGACGGGAATAGTCCTCACAAAATTGGACGGCACGGCTAAAGGCGGCATCGCGGTAGCGATCGCGAAGGAGTTGAACCTGCCGATCCGTTACGTTGGTATTGGCGAGCAGGTTGACGATCTAATGGTTTTTGATCCTGAAAGTTACGTAAACGGACTATTCAATTAATGGCGTTTTCTGAACGTGATATTGAATTCACACGCCGAGCTCTAGAGCTCGCCAGGCAAGGTATCGGTCTTGTCTCTCCGAATCCGCTGGTCGGCTGCGTGATCTTGTCCGCTGCGGGCGAGATAGTAGGTGAGGGGTCTTATATTTATGATAATGTCACTCACGCCGAGGTTGTCGCACTTGAGAAGGCAGGGGAAAAAGCTCGCGGCGGTACCGCGTACGTATCGCTGGAACCGCACGGACATCACGGCAAAACTCCGCCATGTACGGATGCATTAATCAACGCCGGTATTGCGCGAGTGGTGGCACCAGGCCAGGACCCAAACCCGCTGGTTTCTGGGAAGGGGTTTAAGCAGCTTCGCGATCAGGGGATCAAAGTGGTTACCGGTATTCTAGCTGACGAAGCCGAGCGGACGAATGAAAAATTCGCGGTCTGGCATCGTAAACAGCGTCCGTTCGTCCACGTTAAACTTGCGATGTCGCTAGACGGACGGATTTCACTAAAACATAGCGTTTCGACCGCTCTCTCCGGCAAACAAGCGCTGGATCGGGTGCATGAATTTCGTCACGAGCACGATGCCATTCTCGTTGGCGGAAATACGGCATTTGTAGACAACCCAAGCCTCACCGACCGCAGCGGCCGAAAACGCAGGCGGCCCTTAGCAAGAATAATTCTCGATAACCGGTTGCGAATTCCGATCGAATCAAAACTAGTAACGACGGCTGCGGAATTTCCAACGCTTGTGGTGTCCAACTCAAATGACGAGAACAAGATATCGGTGCTTATCGAAGCCGGCGTCGAGGTTGTAAGGGAAAACGCCCGAGATCTGACGACCGTGCTCGAAGCGTTAAGACAGCGAAACTTACAGAGTGTACTGGTCGAAGGAGGAACAGAGGTTGCCGGCGCATTCTACGACGCTCGGCTTGTCGACAAATTCTCGTTCATTATTGCTCCGATGATCATTGGGGGACATGAGGCGCCGGCCGCGATCGGCGGAAACGGAACCGACAGCCTCGCCGACGCTCAGCGTTTAAATCCCATGGAAATTATCGATCTCGGCGGCGATATCGAGATCACCGGCTATCCTACGGAAGCATAAATCCGAGGTTTTTAACCGGGAAATTCGCCATGTTCGGAAAAACATAGTCCATATCCGACTGTGCCAGCCCGAACCACTCCGCGAGTGTTCCGCCCAACTGTTCGACCGACGTGGTCGGTATCCACCGGCCTCTGGCCGCAGAGCCGCTGTCGGCGTCATCGGGTCCGTTCTGGATCAACGTGGGAAATGGCGTTCCGCTGGTTGTGTTGTTACCATAGAAATCTCCGCCGCGTACCGCGCCACCTATAATGAATGAGTGATTTGCCCAAGCATGATCGCTGCCGACGTTGCCGCCTGAACCGCCTGGATTGAATGTGCGGTTGAAGTCCGACATTGTGAACTGTGTGACCTTATCGGAGAGCCCCTGAACGACCATTTCGTCGTAGAATGCACGCGCCGCCTGACTGAATTCCCCAAGAAGACTTGCTTGTCCGGTAAGCTGCGCCGTGTGAGTGTCAAAGCCGTCAAGAGTACATAAGAAGATCTGCCGGGTCAGGTTAAGCGTATTCCGGTTCCTGATAACTCGGGCGATCTGTTTAAGTTGATTACCAAGCTCTGTATTGGGAAAAGGCACTGTCACTTCCAGTGGATTGTTAAGTGAACGGCTGATATCGATCGCTTGACGGTGAAGTTGGCTCGAGGCGGCGACGAGGTCATGCGAAAGATCAACGCTAAAGCTGTGATTGAGCGCGTTGAAGCGCGCATTTGCGGCCGGGGTATTGTTATATCCCGTCAACGCAAGAGCGGAGCTTAGCGGAGTTGGTGCAGGCCCTATCGATAGCGGCTGCATATTTTCACCGACCGCAAATAGCCTGCCGCCCGCGATCGAGGTGATCGTAGGAATCAGACGCGCCGGGTTTGCGAACATTGTTATCTTGTCCGCGATGCGTCCGCCCCATCCGGACAGCATCAGCATGTCCGCGCGTGCGTTTTGATGCTGATTCGTCTGGTCTGAATGCGAAAACAATGCAAGCGGCCGCGGGACTGACCCGTTCTGATATTGCTGCCTGGTAATAGGCTGAACCAGCGTACCGACGTTTGTGACCAGCGCCATTTTCTGCAGTGCCCATAATTCGTGCAGGCCAGGATTGACGCCGCCGGCGATGGTTCCAAAGGCCGGATGAAGCCCGTATTCAAGGCCGCCGATACGCGGGACCGACATCGGCAACAATGTTTTCTGCGGCAGAGCAAGTCCCTGCGGTGCTCGTGCAGCGCTGTATGCGGAATATCCGGTGACATTACTGTCGTTATGGAGTGGGATAATCGTATTATTGCCGTCATTCCCACCGCTGAAGTAAATGCAGACGAGAGCCCGGTAATCGTCGGGCGGTGCGGCTCCACGCTCAGACGCCATTTGTGCCATCGCGTTCAACGCACTAAAATATCCGGAGTTAGCGGCCAGCGCCGTCATGCTCAATGCACATCCCGATCTTGTTATGAATTCACGCCGTGTTTGTTTCATTTCTTACCTCTGGACCTGATATTGAGACGAAGCCGCGATCAGATAAACGGCCGTTTTCACGCGAAGCAGTGCATCCGACGCCGGCACCGCCAATACAGCGGCGAGGATCTTCTCTCTGTGTTCTGCTGACATTGTCGCGTGCATCATCTTTTGGTTTAGCGCATCCATTAGCTGGCCGCCTGTAGGATCCGCCGAAGCGAAAGGAACCATTTCCGAAAGATCAAGTCTCGTGCCCCGGAGCGAATCGGCCGCATTCGGCGTAAATCCTTCAAATATAAGCGTATACAGTAGATTTGTTCGGTTGATTGCTGTTCCGGTATTAAGGAGTTCGAATTCGGGAGCTAATATCGTCGAGCCGGGAACAACGTAATCGGGAGCAAAATAATTGAATACCGTCGGCGAATAGAACGGGTCTTGGCCAAGTTTTTTCACATAATTGCTTAGTGCTCCATCGCTCAGGTACTCGCCAGAAAAATCACGTGCCGGGAACAGGCGAGCCAAGTTGGTGACCAACTGAACCGGTTCGCGGAGTTTTCCGTATCGAGGCGCGGTTTTGAAGCTGCCCCGGGCTTCCGGATCAAGCAGGATCGTCCGGATCACGGCTTTCATATCTCCGCGAATCCCAGAACCGTTGTCGTTGAAAGCACCCGCGACGCGTAAGACATATGCCGGCGAAGGATCCGAGGTAACAAAATGTTGGATCAGCAGTTTACCGATGAAAGGCCCGACATTCGGATGATAAAAAATGTTATCTAATGCCTTTTTCAGCGATTCGTTCGCGTAAGTCGTGATCGCCTCCGGCGTCGTGCAGTTTGTACACGCCGGGATCGTCACGTTTGGGGCCCCAGGATAATTAAGGAGCGTCTTTTCGGTCAGGTCGTGATTTGCGGGCACCAGTATCATCGGATCCTTATAATTGAGGATACCGGGCTCCGAATTAGCGCATGTGGTGTTGCAGTATGTCCACCCGGTCATAACCTTTGAAAGGTTATTCACCAACTCCTGGTCGTATGTTGGGATCGTTGCGCCTTGCCCATCGCGTTGCGGCGTGCCGTCTTGGTTCAGCAAATTCAACCCGATGGTAAAGAGCTGAAGGATCTCGCGAGGATAGTTTTCGTTCGGGTTGTTCTTGGTGCTCCGAACCATATCGAGGTAAACACCCATCGTCGGACTCAGCGTCGCATCCTGCATCAGGTCTCGATAATTTCCGAATGCGTTGTCCATCAGGACCTTATGGAAAGCGATCTGATGACTTGATTGCTGAATGGTTATGCCGGAAGTGACCCAGATCTGGCTAAGTGCCCATGCCGTGCGATGTCTAAGCTGTGCATCGCCGTACATTGCCTCGCGGAAAAACCACTGTTGCAAGGGCATCATTGTATAGATCTGGCGGTAACATGTCGGGTTCGAAGTCAGACGGCAGTCTGCCGGCGGATTCAGGGCCTTCTGCGGAATCTCCGGCATAGGCATTGTCGGGTACGGAGCTTCAAACTGTTCGGCCAGCCATGTCCTAAGGCCGATCCTTCGAATTCGGTTGTCGAGTTCCGTATTAGGCCCGAACGCCGCCTGTTCAAGAAACCTCTTACGATCTCCCGACCAGCGATACCCAACATATTCCGCTGTCGTTCCACGGGAAACCGCTGGAGTTGGCAGCGGTTCGGGCCGAGGGATGTCTCCCCCCGTGCTTCCGATGCCGATCTTTAGGGAATTGCTGGCAAGGCCGCGCCATGTTACGTATATTAGTGAATCGCCATCCGCGGCTGGCTGTCCGCGATAGCCGGCCGGATCATATAATGCCACGCCGAGTGCATACTCCTTCGGAGCGACCTTTGCCACACTTCGCGTTTCTAGCTCATAAATTCGGCCGCTTTTTTGTCGAATATAGACACGAAAGGCGTTGGCCCCTTCGCTCGGCATAAGCTCAATATTCGAGACATAAAGCGTAAACGCCGTCGAACGCCCGGGGAAGAATATCGACTCCTGCTGTCGAATGGGGCGGTAGCGAAGTGAACTTTCCTGGACCGCCAGCACGCGATTGCGATTTTCAGCGCTCACCAGCACCGGGACAGGTGAATCCGGATCGGGATCTGACTGGCCGGCGATCGGCAAGGCAACGACGGAAAGAATTGCAATATAGCGAAAGACGTGGATCAAGACAGGTCTCATTTTCCTCTCCTGTAGTGAATGCTCTGGACAATAAGACGGCCTGGATGAAACTCGGCCAAAAGTGATTTGGTATTTATATGCTAAAATACTGGAAATTACAAGAGTAGAATACTTTAGCCCCGTAAACATTCTATTGAAGTGCCAATCAGATCTACCGACACACCATACGCAAAACGATCATTCGGCCAGAATTTTCTTCAGGATAAAAATGTCCTCCGAAAGATCGCGGATGCTGCCGATCTTTCAGAATCCGATACCGTCATTGAAATCGGTGCTGGCCGCGGGGCGTTGACGGAACTGCTTGTCGAACGGGCCGGCCGAGTCATCGCGATCGAATTGGATAGGGACCTTTATCCGCTGCTGGAAGGTAAATTTAAGGGTTCTTCTAATTTTATTCTCATCCACCGGGACGCTCTCACTGTTGATTTTTCCGAGTTTAAGGTAGACGACGCTGAAAAGTTAAAACTCACGGCTAATCTACCTTATTATATTTCCACGGCCATACTTCAACACCTGATCGAGCAGCGGAAACAGTTTTCCACGTTGGTTCTAATGTTTCAGAAAGAGGTCGTCGATCGCATAACTGCCTCCCCAAGCGATCATGACCGCGGATTTCTGACGGTGTTGACCGAGGCATTTATGACAACTGAAAAGCTCTTCGATGTATCACCACAAGCATTTCGGCCCGTGCCGAAGGTTTGGAGTTCGGTTGTTCGGCTAACTCCGAGATACGACGCGGTAGCAGGCAATGACCCTGAATTCTTCAGAATGATGGTCAGTACAGCATTCAGACAAAAACGAAAGACAATCTTGAATAACTTGAAAGGCCTAGGTATTGAATTGAGCGATCTCGAACGCATGCTTTTCGAATCGTCCATTGATCCTAAACGGCGCGCCGAGACATTGTCTCTTGCTGAATGGGAAACGCTGTTCAAGGTTCTAAAGGCGTCGGTCGGCGATCGGGCGTAAGGACCCTGGATGTAAGGTGGGCCCCGCAGCGATGTCGTAGCCACATGTATTTATTCGGATTGTGTTAAACTTATAGATTAATTATTTAGAGCTAAAGGGTTAGAACAAGGTGAATAAAATAGAAATCATACCTCTCGGCGGGATTGGCGAATTCGGGATGAACTGCATGGGCATTCGGTATGGCGACGAGATGATTATCGTCGATGCCGGTATGGGATTTCCGGAAGAGACGCCGTTCGGTGTAGATATTTCGATACCCAACTTTGATTTTCTCGAAGAGTATCGTGAAGATCTCACCGCGATCATTCTTACCCACGGCCACGAAGATCACATAGGCGCTCTTTCATATATTCTAAAGAAATTCAATCTGCCAGTTTATGCATCGCGGTTTACACTGGCACTGGCGGAGAAGCGCCTTGAAGAATTCAAGATGCTCGACGACGTACTACTGCATCGCGTTCAAGCTAATGATATCGTCGAGATCGGCAGTTTCAAGGTCGAATTCATCCATGCATCACACTCGCTCGTGGACTGTTTTTCGCTGGCTATTCATACGCCGGTCGGAACATTGATCCATACCGGCGATTACAAGATCGACGATACGCCGGTCATTGGTAAACCGTATGACTTGGAAACGCTGGGGCGGATCGGCGACGAAGGCGTGCTCGCCTTGCTTGCGGATTCGACAAACGCGACGGTCCCCGGCCGGACGCCTTCGGAACGGGCGGTCATACCTGCATTCGAGGAGATCTTCGAACAAACGCCCGGGCGGTTGCTTGTATCGACATTCTCGTCCTCGATCCATAGGCTGCAGATAATTATCGACCTCGCGCATGATTTCGGCAGAAAGGTTTGCGTGCTGGGCCGGTCGATGCAGAAGAATGTCGAGATCGCTCAAGAACAAGGCTTGCTGAACGTACCATACGGAACGTTAGTTGAATTAGGGGAATCACGCTCGCTGCCCGATGACGAGATCGTCTATCTAGTGACCGGTTCGCAGGGCGAAATGCGAGCTGCTTTGTGGAACATGGCCACATCCACCTATAAGGGAATGGAGATCGAAGCAGGCGACACGGTCGTTTTATCCGCTAGAATAATTCCCGGAAACGATAAGTCGATCAGCCGTCTTATAGGCCATCTCTACCGACGAGGAGCGAACATCATCGAAGAAAAGCGCCGCCTGGTGCATGTTTCGGGCCATGCTTCTCAGGAAGACATCAAAATAATGGTCGAAACCTCAAAACCCAAGTATGTGGTACCTATTCACGGTGAATATCGAATGCTGTTCCGCCAAAAGGAATATATTAAAAACCACGTCCCGGGCTATTCGGACGAGGACATTATCCTGATCGAGAATGGTTATGTCCTCGAGATAGACGAATACGCAGCGAAGGTCGTTGAGAAACACGAGCTCCACCGCACGTTCATCGACGAAGAATCGTTGGGCGAGATCGAATATGATGTCGTTCGCGAACGTAAGAAATTGGCGTACGGCGGGGCAATATCCCTGGTCGTGCCGATCAACCGTACGACGCACGAACTCGCAGGTGAACCGCATATAACGTTTCAGGGCGTTGCGGGCATCGACCCGATCAATGGCTTTTCCGCTAATGCAAGGCAGGCCGTCATCGATACAATAGGTGAAATGAAGAAGGAACAGATCGCTGATCGCAATGTGTTCAGGGAAAATCTGAGGATTCATCTGAAACGATACGTGCAGAAGGAGATAGGAACGAAACCTGTTATCGTAACGACCGTTGTGGAGGTTTAATAAATTACCGCGTGGAAGTTAATTCTCCTGAAAACTTGCTGGCCAGCTCCCGGGTCGAGGTGTCACCCGAGACATTTAGTCTAGTATCGCTAACCCGGGAGTCGTGGCTCAAGCTGCTCGAGAATCCGGAACTTAGCCCAAGAATGACGGCGCCATTCATGATATTGTTCGACCGGCACGAGGTTACGATGCTGCTCGACGACGTCGACGCGGCGTTGCTTCGGAACGGTTCGCCCGGCATCCGCATGGAAGGCGGCTGGCGGCTGCTCACGTTCGATCAGGTTATGGACTTCGCGTTCGTGGGTTTTATAGCACGGGTTTCCGGGATACTTGCCGACGCCGGCATACCCATCATTCCGTTATCTGCATTTTCACGAGATCACATTTTGATAAAACAGGCGGATCTTGCAAATGCGCTTCGGGCACTGGGACCGCACGTGGCGGACCTTTGCTGAGTTATGTTCTGGAAGGACAAGGTCGTATTTTTGACGGGAGCCTCCAGCGGGATCGGCGAGGGCCTAGCGAAAGCAATGGCGGAACGCGGGGCGGTCGTTGGGCTCGGTGCACGGCGTCGCGAACTCCTTGAAAAACTGGCAGTCCAATGCGAGCATTATGGCGGGACCGCCCGGGTTTTCTCCTGCGATGTAACAGATCCGGATGCAGTTGATGCGGCAGCGAAGGCGTTGACCGGAGAATTCGGAAGGATCGACATTTTGATCGCGAATGCAGGCATCGGCGGGAATAATCCGGAAACAAGGGACCTAGCCCCGGCAGCGGTCAAGCAGGTGATCGAGACGAATTTAATGGGCGCGGTAAACGCCGTTCATGCGGTATTGCCGGGAATGCTGGGACGGAACAGCGGACAATTGGTGGCCATCTCAAGCCTTGCCGGTTTTCGCGGGCTTCCGAAATCGGCAGCATATTCCGCGAGCAAGGCCGCGATGACCGCGTTTTTTGAGAGTGTCCGGATCGACACCCGGGGAACCGGCGTTTCAGTGACGATCATTCAGCCGGGATTCATCAAGACTCCGTTAACATCCGGAAGACAAAACAAAATGCCGTTCCTTATGGAACTCGACGCCGCGATTCCACATTTTCTGGATGCGATCGAGCGCCGCAAGAAATTCGCGGCATTTCCCTGGCAGCTTGCCACAATTGTCCGGGCAGGAAAATTTATGCCGGCATGGCTTTACGACAGGATCGCCGGACGAGCTAAGTATAGAACATAGGCCCATTTATATTTCATATCTTCTTCATTCCTTTGACGTACCCTTTGAAACAGGTTACAAAATGTGAAGCGCATTTATTCATTTCGATCTTTCCGCCACTGCTTTTCATATGAATCTTCTTCAAGCAATCATCCTTGGGATCGTTCAGGGATTGACCGAGTTTATTCCGATCAGCTCGACGGCGCACCTTGTTTTTGCGAGTCGTTGGACAAATATTTATAACGGCGATGCGCAGCAAATAACCGCTACGATGGCGGTCATCCAGCTCGGTACGCTGGCGGCCGTTTTTGTGTATTTCGCAGGGGATATTATTGGCATTACCAACGCATTCATTCGCGATCACTGGGCACTGCTGACTCGAAAACGCGGAATGCGTTATTCGGGTACTCACGGAGTAAGGCCGATTTGGCTTTCCGACGAGGCATGGCTGGGATGGCTTGTGATCATTGGGTCAGCGCCGATCGGGGCGCTTGGCCTTATTTTCAAAGATTTCATTGAAGGCGAGGGAACGAAGAACCTTTGGATCATCGCCGTGATGCTGATCGCGATCGCTCTATTGCTGGCATTGGCTGAGTTTGTGGGATCGCAAAGGAAAGATATCAAACATTTAGGCGTTGGTGACGCTATCACGGTAGGATTGGCCCAGGTTCTAGCCCTAATGCCGGGAGCCAGTCGTTCGGGCTCTACGATCATGGGTGGATTGTTTGCTGGCCAAAAACGCGAGACTGCGGCCAGGTTTTCGTTTCTGCTGTCGATCCCGGCAATCACTGCCAGTGGGTTGCTGCAGCTAAAGGAGGCATGGGAGATACTCCCGGACGACAGCTTTACGCCGCTACTGGTCGGAACGATCGTAGCCGGGATCGTCGGCTACCTGTCAATATGGTTTCTGCTGGCCTTCCTGCGTCGGAATACGACGGCGGTATTCATCATCTACCGACTTATTCTTGGTTCCGTTCTTTTGATTTTATTGTGGCAGGGGCTGATCAATCCGACCGTACATTGATATAATGACTCCGTACGCCTCCCTCCAAGATGAGCACCAAACGCTGGAATTTCATTAGACACGACCGCGAGGCAGCGAGCCGACTCGCGTCTCAAATAAACGTTTCGCCTCTCGCGGCCGCCTTGCTGATCGCGCGTGGCTATGACAGTCCCGAAAAGGCCGAACATTTCTTGACGCCGACGACAGATGACCTTCACGAACCCGATCTGCTAAAAGGAATGAAGGAAGCTGTCGCCCGTATATTAAAAGCCATCGAGAATAGGGAGAAGATCCTTATTTGGGGTGACTATGATGTTGACGGTACCACGGGTACGGTCGTCCTGCGGAAAACCATCCAGATACTTGGCGGCACATCCGGTTTTCACGTTCCAAATAGGTTCACGGAAGGCTACGGTATCAATATTCCTGCACTCGAAAAAGCAAAGTTTGACGGTTATACGCTCGTCATTAGCGTCGATTGCGGCATTCGCAGCTTTGAACCGCTTGAATGGGCGCGCGATAACGGCCTTGATGTCATTGTTACCGACCATCACCTGTCTGACGAGGTGAAAGGGAATCCGCCGGCGGTCGCCGTCGTAAATCCGAATCAACCCGGCTGCGAATACCCGGACAAAAACCTTGCAGGGGTTGGAGTAGCGTTCAAACTAGCGCATGCTCTGCTTAGGGAAAAGGGCCGCGAAAATCTTGTGCCTGCGTTTTTGAAGGTCACGGCAATCGGCACGATCGCGGACATTATGAACCTTACCGGCGAGAACCGCGCGATAGTATCGATCGGGCTTCGCGACCTTTCAAATACAAAGAATTTCGGACTGAAGGCGCTTATGGAAGTCGCCGAGTGTCGGTCCGATATGAAGAGCCATCATATAGGCTTTCGAATCGCTCCACGCATAAACGCTGCCGGCCGGATGGATATTGCGCGGCACATAGTCGACCTTTTCGAGTGCGAAGATTTCAATTCGGCCCGGCGGCTTGCGGACCTTCTTGACAGTCGAAACCGCGAGCGGCAGAGCGTCCAGAAGAAGATAACCGAACTCGCTCTTAATGAGACTGCGAATATTGACCAGCAAATGTTCGTCGTCGTCGCGGGCGATAATTGGCATCGCGGTGTTATAGGGCTTGCGGCGTCGAAGATCGCGGAACGCCTCAACCGGCCCACGATCGTTCTGTCGGTCGAGGACGGGATCGGGCACGGGAGTGCACGTAGCATTGCTGACTATCATCTCCTGAACGCCTTGGAAAGCTGTTCCGAGTTGTTCGAGCAATTCGGCGGACACGCCGCCGCGGCAGGGATGAAAATAAGGTCCGAAAATATCGATGCATTGAGACAGAGGCTGAACGCCCATGCCGCGGATAACCTTACTAAGGAACAACTTATTCCCGAGATAATCATTGACGCTCCAGTCTCTACAGAAACACTCTCGCTGAAACTTGTTGAGGAACTTGATCGTTTTGAACCGTTTGGAGCAGGTAATCGAAGGCCTGTCTTTGCGACGCGCGGCCTTTATTTGCGGGACGAACCGTTTGTCATGAAAGAGAAACATCTTCGCCTATCGCTTCTTGACCAATCAGGACGCCGATTTGAAGCGGTTTGGTGGGACGGGGTCGAACTGTCGAAGGGGCGAACTCTGAAGCCCAATTCCTGCATCGAATTAGCTTACACGGCCGAAGCCAATACCTGGAACGGAAATACGCGGCTTCAGCTTGTTGTACAGGACCTCAGAACGCATAATTGAGCAGGTGGCGGTAAACACGAATCCGGCAGTAAAACATCTCTACAGACGCGCGAATTTCCCTAAATACGCCCGCGTTGCGGCCGCGGCTGCCTTGATCCTGACCGTCTTGGTGATTGCAATTGCGTTCTTTCGTGCCAGCAACAGAAGCGAATTTCGCCTTAAAGGCGAGCACGCCCGTCTTTCCAAAGACATCGTGGCCGAAGTCAGTGGATACGAACGCCTCGAAACCGAAGGCGACCTCCGCAAGTACTTTATCAAAGCCGACAAAGCCGTCACATTTGCCGACAATCATCAAGAACTCGAAAACGTTTTTCTTGAAGTGTTCGATGAAACCGGAATGCTTTCGGACAAAATGACGGCGTCCAAAGCGCTTTATATTCCCGAAGCCGAGAAGAACTTCACGGCATATTTCGCCGGTAATGTGAAAATCGAAACTCGCGACCGCCTTAAAGTTAAGACCGAGAACATAACCTATACAAAATCGAACGAGACTGCCGAGGCCGACGAGGCCGTCGAATTTGAACGAGATACCGTTAAGGGGAACGCTTTCGGCGCTATTGTCAAGGTGGCCGACAAGAAGCTTGAATTGCTCCGCGATGTCCAAATAACGACGTATAAATCAGCCGACACAGCCGCGTCTGACGTCCAGGAGGCGCAAATCAGTGCCGGTTACGCGTCCGTCGACCAGCTCAACGAACGTATTGACCTTCAGAACGGAATGAAAGTGAATATTGTCTCCGATGACGATCCGAAAAACGTCGATCTGGAGGCGGGCCGGGGCACAGTATTCTTTCAACGGCCCGAGGACGGCGATATCAAACTATCAAAGGTCGAACTTTTCGATAGCGTCCGTATCGAAACTAGTTCCGACGGCGGAAAACCGACGAAGATCGATTCCGGGTATGCATCATACTCGAAAGATAGTGACAGATTCGAGCTTAAACAGGGCGCTAGCATCGTGACCGTCCAAGATGAACGCCCGGTTGACATTCGTTCGAACGAAGCGATTTACGAACAGGCGGCCGGGAAGATATTCCTGTTCGGCAATGCCGAGATCACGCAGCTTAATGATCTGGTCAAGGGCGAGAATATAACCGCACTTTTGTACGCTTCGAAAAAGTTGAGGTCCGCAGAGGCATACGGGAACGCATACCTAAAACAGACGGCACCTGAACGCGTGTCAGAGATCACCGCAGCGGAATTGAACGCGTCGTTTGACGAGGCGCAACAACTCACGGCGGCTAACGCTCTCGGTCAAAGCACAGCGGTACTCACGCCTGCCCAGTCGGCTGATTATTCCAAGGTCACGATGATTTCGCCGAATGCGGTGCGGGTGAGTTTCAAAGGCCAGGGCCTGTTGGAGCGCATCGATACACAAGGGCGTACGTCGATTCAACTTGACGCCCCAAGCAATTCAGCGGGCGCATCGAACAAACGTCTGACTGCCGATACCGTAAAAGCGTTCTTTGACGGCTCGGGACGATTCATGCAGAAGGCGGAGGCGGTTGGAAACGCCGAATTGCAAATCGAGCCGCTGACCGCATCTGTGGAGAATTATCGCACTACGGTGACAGCTCCGCGTTTCGACTGTGACTTCTTTTCAGCAGGAAATAATGCCAAACAGTGCACCGGCGGAACAAAGACCAAGACCATTCGCATTCCTACTGTGGCGGCTCAGGGCAGAGGGACGCAGACCATGACCGCAGATAGATTGAATGCGTTTTTCAGCGAGACGACCAGAAATGTTGAGCGATTCGAAGCCGTTGGAGACGCCAAGTTTAGCGAGCTGGACCGAAATGCCATCGCTGCTCAATTTTCCTTTACCTCTGGTGACGAGGTCGTAAGGCTCCGTGGAGGAGAACCCACACTGTGGGATTCGAAGGCCCGCGCCAAAGCTAAAGAGGTCGATTGGGACACTCGAAACCAAAAGTCACATCTTCGCGGCGGCGTCAGCACGACCTATTACAGCCAGAAGCAAACCGGCGGAGCAGCTCCATTTTCGGACGCGAACAAACCCGTATTTCTCACCGCCGATTCGGCCGAGATCGATCACCGTGCGGAATCCGCGGTTTACACTGGAAATGCCCGCGGCTGGCAGGAAAACAATTACGTTCGCGCGAACCGCTTTTTGATCCAGCAGCGTGAGGGCCAATTTTTTGCCGATGGCGCAGTACAGAGCCTCTTATACGATGCGAAGCGGGTCGATAACGGCGTCGACAGGAACGTGCCGGTTTATGCAGCCGCATCGAAAATGCTTTACAATCGGGAGACGCGCCTGCTTCGGTATGAAGAGAACGTGGATATTAGACAGGACACGGACAGGATCACTGCCAAGACCGCGAACGTGTTCCTTAACGAACGAAACGAGCTCGCGCAAACGATCGCGGAGGACGGCGTAATAATCACACAGCCTAACCGAAAAGCGACTGGCGATTATGCTCAATACACGGCAGTAGACGAGAGCGTGATATTAAGAGGAAGTCCGGCACGCGTTGAAGACGGCGTGAACGGTTCGTCGCAGGGAGCGCAAATGACGGTGTATCTGCGGGACAAACGAGTAATCGGAGAAGCAAAAACAAAGGCGAACACGACGGGCCGAATCCGCTCAGTCTATAAGGTCAAAAACGAATAACGGCGAATGACAAGCTTTGCGAGAACAGAGGGACAACAGAATACGAACGGACACCGTACCGAATCACCGGCAACAATGCTTGCCGCATCATCCGTGCGTAAGACATACGGCCGGCGGCGTGTAGTTGACGATGTTAGCCTTGGCGTCGGCCAAGGCGAGGTCGTGGGGTTGCTCGGCGCTAACGGTGCTGGGAAAACGACGACCTTCTATATGATGGTCGGACTCGAACGGACCGAGCATGGCAGCATCACACTCAACGGAGACGACGTTACAACACTGCCAATGTATCTCCGTGCACGGCTTGGGCTTGGCTACCTGCCGCAGGAACCGTCCATATTTCGAAAGCTTACGGCCGAGCAAAATATCCTTGCCGTTCTCGAAACAATGAAAATGTCGCGGGAGTCAAGATTCGCAAGGCTGGAAGAGCTGCTCGAAGAATTTGGTGTTACGCACGTCCGCAAGATCCGCGGAGACGCTCTCTCGGGCGGCGAGCGCCGCCGCGTTGAGATCGCCCGGTGCCTCGCGACCGAACCGCAATACATCCTGCTTGATGAACCGTTTGCCGGAATCGATCCACTAGCCATTGACGACATACGTGAGATCATTCTTTACCTCAAGGAACAAGGCATTGGGATCCTGATCACAGATCATAATGTTCGTGAAACCCTTGGCATAACCGACAGGGCTTATATCATGGCCGAGGGGAGGATACTGCGCAGCGGAAAGCCCGGAGAGCTTGTTGAAGACGCTGATGTGCGGCGGCTCTACCTAGGCGAGCGATTCAGTTTATAGCGCATTCTTTTCCTTTTACTGCTGAAAATCGTTATAATTTAACCAAGCTGAAGGACAGCTTGAGCTTCCTTACCGGATGCTCCGAATCGGCAAAGATCGCAAAATATGTCATCACTAAGACTCACCACATCGATGCAGCAAAAGATGGTCCTTACGCCACAACTGCGTCAACGGATCGAGATGCTGCAGATGACATCTCTCGAATTAAGCGAACTCATCGAGCAAGAGCTGGTCGCGAACCCCATTCTCGAGGAAGTCATGCCGGGCGACGAGGTACAGGAGATTTCCGACAACATTCTCGATCAGAACGCAACGGGTGAGGAAAACGGATTTGAGAACGGGAACGTGCCGGGATCCGCTGACAATTTTGCGGAGAGTCCCGACGAAGCTTCCACCGAGAGTTTTTCGGCCGCGGCGTCAGACGGGCGTGAGGAAGATAGGAACCGTGATGCTGAATCGGGTGACGACACATCGTCCGAGCGAGAGGACGCATTTGAGGAGATCGATTACGGCCGGGAATTCCAAGACTATCTCGATCCCGGATATCGAACCCAGGAGATCGAATACAAGGACGACGCACCAAGCTTTGAACAGTTCTTATCACATTCCGAATCGCTAATCGAACACTTGGAATGGCAGCTAAATCTCCTGGAGATCAGCGAGACCGTCAAGCGGGCCGCGACGCTTATAATCGGGAACCTTGACGACGACGGCAGGCTCACTGTCGGCATTGAAGAGATTGCCGATATGTGTAAATGTTCGCCCGAGATCGTAGAGGAAGCCCGTCAGGCGGTTATGAACTTGGACCCGGTCGGCTGTGGTGCAAAGGATGTGAAGGAATGCTTGTTCGTTCAGCTTCAGGCTGCCGGCGAAGGCGAGAGCCTTGCAGCAAATCTTGTCAAGAATCATTTGGAAGACCTTCAACCGCATCGTCTCCAGCACTTGTCCAAGGACACGGGCATCGACGTTCACAAATTGAACGATGAAATAAAAAAGATCCGCGTCCTTGACCCTTATCCGGGACGCCGATACTCTGCGGAAGACCCGGTTTATGTCTCGCCGGAGGTCTATATTGAGAAGCTCGAAGACGAGTACATTGTGTATTTCGTGGACGATGGCAGCCCCCGGCTGCGAATCAGCCCGACATACCATCAATTGCTCGACCAAAATGACACCTCGAAGGAGGCAAAAGATTTTATCAAGGACAAGGTGCGTTCGGCGGTGGACCTGCTCCGCAATATAGAGCACCGACGGCAGACAATTTATCGTGTCGTTGAGTGCATCGTCGAACGCCAGCGCGAATTCTTGGACAAGGGCGTCGAGCATATCAAGCCGATGATGCTCAAAGACGTTGCTGAGGATATCGGAATGCACCTCTCAACAATTTCGCGTGTCGTTAATAGAAAATATGCGCACACGCCGCAGGGTGTTATCGAACTCAGGCGCTTCTTCAGCGAAGGAATGCTGAACGAAGAAGGTGAAGAAGTTTCGACGCGCATTCTAAAGCTCAAGATCAAGAAAATGATCGAAGAGGAAGACACGAAGAAACCGTTGACCGACGATCAGATCGTCAAATTGTTAAGCAAGGAAGGAGTTAAACTCTCCAGGCGAACAGTCGCCAAATATCGCGACCAAATGCAGATCCCGGGGTCACGAGAACGAAAGACGGTCATCTAGCGGATGATGTTTGAAAATTGCAGAGATTAACTTGAGTTGTTGTCTTATCTGCGCAGATTTAGGGGGAAATTCTATGAAAATCGAATATACGGGCCGGCACATCGAAGTAACGCCTGCATTGCGTTCCCATGTAGAAGAACATTTCAGCAGGCTGAATCATCTTTTTGACGGTGATGCCGCTAAAGCTCACGTGGTGATAGAAGTTGAGCGTGGCAGGCACCGTTCAGAGGTTATTGTAAATTGGCGAAACGATGTTTTGACTGCAGCGACAACCGGTTCTGACATGTACAAATCGTTGGCGCAGTCGATCGGAAAAATAGAGAAACAGGCATTACGTCTGAAGAACAAGGTAATTGACAAATCGCATCGAGCGAAAAAGGTCAGCACGATCACTCCGGCAAACGGCGAAGTGGCTCCGACACCGGCTTCACCAAGAATAATCAGTGCCCGGCGATATGCCATCAAGCCAATGACCGCCGAAGAGGCAGCACTTCACCTGAATTCGGAAGAAAACCAGTTTTTGGTGTTTAGAAACGCAGACGACGAACGGATCTCGGTAATTTATAAACGTAAAGACGGAAATTTCGGACTGATACAGCCCTGACAAGCACGCATCGACACAATGAATTTTCGGCCGCGGGCATTTCGATCAATGAATTGATCGATCGTGCCCCGGCCGAACTTGCGCTCAGGCTTGTCGAGGGGCGCGCGGGAGCTCGCAATCTAATCACATCCGAGCGGATCCAGAAGCTCGGGCTTTCGTTGGCGGGATTCCCGAACTACATCCACAAAGGCCGAATCCAAATTTTAGGTCAGAGCGAGTTCGATTATCTTGCTCAATTAAGCGACGCAGATCGGGCTTCTGCATGGGCACAACTCAATAAGGAAGAGGTTTCCGGTGTACTTATAACAAAAAACCTCGAACCTCCGCCCGAGCTCCTGGAATTTTCGGTTCGTGAGGCCGTACCGGTAATATGCACGCACTGCCCCAGTTCTCGAGCGATCCGTCTCTTGACCGATTTTCTTGAGGAAGAGCTGGCTCCGTCCGTCATCATTCACGGCGTGATGCTCCGCTTGTATGGCCGGGGCGTATTGATCCTTGGCGAATCGGGAATAGGGAAATCGGAATCGGCCCTCGACCTCGTTGCCCGCGGCCACACGCTAATAGCTGATGACGCAGTGACGGTCATGCGTAATGGCAACGCGCTTAAGGGCTCAGCGCCCAACTTGACCCGGGGATTTCTGGAAATTCGGGGGCTCGGGATTCTGAATGTGCGCGATCTGTTCGGCGTCTCAGCAGTGGGCGAACAAAATGAGATCGAACTGTGTATTGAACTTCAAAAGCTCAAGGAATACACTGACTTTGAGCGTATAGGCCTTGAAACAGCGAAGCACGAACTTCTCGATTTATCGCTGCCAAAATTCATTCTGCCTGTCACATCCGGACGCAACCTTGCCACACTTATCGAAACGGCGACAAAGATCCATCTTTTGCGAAGGGAAGGTAAAGATTCGACGCGTTCGATGATCGACGCGCACGCTCTTATGGTTGGAAATCCACGGCCGTGACAACTTTTTTATCCGAAAATGCCGAAAATTAAGTCAATCGAGAATAGCCCGCCGCGATTCATCATTATTACCGGACTTAGCGGTTCGGGAATGAGCTCGGTCACGAATGCGTTTGAGGATCTGAACTATTTCTGCGTCGACAATTTGCCGCTGTCGATGCTTTCGACGTTTGCAAGGCTTTTGCTTCCCAACGAGGAGGACGTCATAGCGATCGAACGAGCCGCGCTGGTCATCAACATCCGCGAGCGGCACTTTCTATCGGATTTTCCGGATGAACTCAAAAAACTTCGAAGGAAGCGACTTGCGCCATTCGTTCTATTTCTAGAAGCTTCCGACGACGTACTTCAACGGCGGTTTTCCGAGACACGTCGCCCCCATCCTGCGGATCACGGCAAAGGCTTGCTGTCCGCTATCCGGGCCGAACGCAAAGCGTTGACGGATATCCGACCGCTGGCCGACCTGATCATCGACACGTCCGAGCACACGGTCCACACGCTGCGGCGGCTGATCGTTCGGCAATTTGGCCATTCAGCCGAAGGAACGCCGTTAAAGGTACAGATCGCCAGTTTCGGCCATAAGTACGGCTCGCCACGCGACCTCGATCTCATGTTCGATGTGCGGCATTTGCCGAACCCGTATTTCGATACTAAGCTAAAAGAACTGGGCGGAGGCGACCGAAAGGTGGTCGAATTCCTCGATCGGCATGATGAGGTTCGCGAAACGATCGCTCGGTTCGACGACCTGCTGAAGTATCTACTTCCTTTCTATCAGCACGAAGGGAAATCATATCTGACCATCGGGATCGGCTGTACGGGCGGGCGCCACAGGTCCGTGATGGTCGCTAACCGTCTTTACAAGTCGTTAAAGGCCGCCGGATACAATGTTTCCGTGATCCATCGCGATCTGGAAAAGTGAAACGGTTCAGGAATATTTCATATGGGCAAGATAGGTGGAGTAATTGTCACTCACGGCCAGGTCGCTACCGAACTGCTTGCGGCCGCAGAAACCGTTGTCGGAGATCTCAGCCACATAACGGCAGTATCCATTGGGTGGCACGACGACGTCGAAAGCGCTAAGGACGAGATCTCACGTGCGATAAGCAGCGTTTCCCAAGGTTCAGGTGTTCTGGTACTCACGGATATGTTTGGCGGGACGCCCACCAATATCTCGGCAATGTTCATTAAAGAGAATGAGGTCGAGATCGTTACGGGCGTAAATCTCCCGATGGTGATCAAGCTGGCGTCATATAGCCGCGAAATGTCGCTGACCGAGCTGGCAAAAGAGGTCGAGGAACAGGGAAAACAGGCGATCCATCGCACAAGTGCCCTGTTAGAGCCCCAGAAATTAAAGAAGGATGCTTGAATCTTCCGTTTCAGTCGTCAATCCGCTGGGGTTGCATGCCCGAGCCGCCGCACAGCTAGTGCGGCTCGCCTGCGGGTTCAAGAGCCGCATTACGCTTTCAAAGACCGACGGACGCGCGACTGCGAACGCGAAATCGATCCTAAGTCTTTTGACGCTGGCCGCCTCGTTGGGCACGGAATTGGTGCTTCATGTTGACGGCGATGACGAGCATGATGCTGCGGCCGCGATCGCCGGATTGTTCGCCGACGGATTTGGAGAGATCTATTAGAATCGTTTTGGCAGAGACCGGCTACTTACACATCGCAGTAGTCATGCACTTGATCGAAACGGATCTCAATAATCGGGACTGATTTGAATGATTGAGATGGAGAAGAGTGAAGAAAAGATAGGGCTGATCGGTGTGCCGCTCGGTTTCGGAGCAGGGCAGGTCGGCAGCGAGTTAGGCGTCGACGCGATGCGGCTTTCGCGTATTCGCGGAAAGCGGCTGGTGGAGCATATCGCCGATCTGGGCTACAGCGTTAAGGACTACGGCGACGTCGATATAATCCGTCCGAAAGACGGAGATGGAGAGGGCGATAATCCGAAACACCTGAGCGAAATGATCGCCTCGTGTTCCAATATATCGAAGTCGCTCGGTACTATTCTTGATGACGGCGCGATACCTGTGATACTCGGCGGCGACCATTCGATAGCCATCGGCACTTTTTCGGCCATTGCCGGCCATTATCACCGTCTTGGGCAAGAGATCGGCCTCATATGGTTCGATGCTCATTCCGATATCAACACACCCTCGACCTCGCCAACCGGCAACATCCATGGAATGCCGCTTGCTGCCCTGCTCGGAGACGGCGATCCGGAACTAGTCGGTTTAGAGGGCTATTCGCCCAAGCTTCGTCCGGAATACTGCGCGCATGTCGGAGCGCGTGATGTGGATCCGGGAGAGCGTAAACGCATCTACGACTATGGCTTACGCGATAATTTCTTCACGATGAGCGATATAGACAAACGCGGGATGCTCGCGTGCGTCGAAGAGGCACTCGTCATCGCATCACGTGCCCCGGGCGGATTTGCCGTTACGTTCGACGTCGATATGATCGACCCGAGATTCGCCCCCGGTTCGGGTACGCTCGTTCGCGGCGGCGCGACATACCGCGAGGCCCACCTCGCTCTCGAGACCGTCGCCGAGCACGGCGGCATGCGATCGTTCGAGATCGTCGAGGTCAATCCGATGCTCGATCAGAGTAATATTACCGTAGAGCTTGCGTGCGAGCTTATCCTTTCGGCGCTGGGCAAGACAATACTTTAAAGTACAATTTGCTTATGAAAAAAAGGGTTGGAGTAATTTTCGGTGGCAGGTCGGGTGAACACGCGATCTCGATCCGTTCCGCAAAAACTGTTATTGAACAGATCGACAAAGACAGGTTCGACGTCGTTCCGATCGCTATTACGGAGGAAGGAAGATGGCTCAACCCCGCAGAATCGATACGATTCTTTCCCGAGGAGACCGCCGATGCGCTTGGTACAGACTTTCACGACAGTGAAGACGAGATCGCCCTTATTGGCGACCCGGGCTACAAGGGGATTACCCGACTGAATAATTCGGGTAGCGAGGTGTCGCGACTCGATGTGGTTTTTCCGGTGCTTCACGGGACATTCGGCGAAGACGGCACGATCCAGGGCTTGCTGGATATGGCGGACATTCCATACGTCGGATGCGGCGTTCTTGCATCATCGTGCGGGATGGACAAGGCGACAATGAAGATTCTCTTTCGCGATGCCGGGCTGCCGATCTGCAGGCACGTTTGGTTTCTGCGGAGCGAATGGGAGCGGCACCCGGACGTCGTTGCTGAAAAGATCGAATCGGCTCTCGGCTATCCCTGCTTCGTTAAACCCGCAAATCTGGGTTCATCGGTCGGTGTTTCGCGGGCGGAGGACAGGGAATCGCTTGTTTCGGCGATCGACCTGGCGGCGATCTACGACCGCAAGATCATCGTTGAAGAAGCTCTGGACATGCGTGAAATCGAATGCGCCGTGCTCGGTAACGACGACCCGGTGGCGAGTTTGCCAGGCGAATACATTATTCGCGACGAAAGTAAGAAGTTTCTGGATTATACTGAGAAATACGCCGGAACCGGGAACAATGAATTCATCGTTCCGGCGCCAATCTCGGAAGAACTTTCGGAAAAGATCCGAGGCCTTGCCGTTAGGGCATTTAAGGCCATTGACGGATCGGGTCTCGCGCGTGTCGATTTTTTCCTGACACACGAAACCGGCAGCCTGCTGGTAAACGAGATAAATACTATGCCGGGATTGACGGATGCCTCAGGCTACCCGAAAATGTGGGCCGGTTCCGGAAAGGATTTCGGAATGGTGATCAGCGATCTGATCGATCTGGCGATCGAGAGGCACGTCGATCGGTCGCGAAACAAGACCAAGTTCGAACAACAGGGAGGATGAATATGTCAGTAGCAAAGAATATCGAGATCACGTCGTCGTCGTCGGTCAGCTTCGAGGATGCAATGAAGCAGGGGATCGAGCGTGCGGCCCGGACGATCGACAATATTCGCGGTGCCTGGATCAAGGAACAAAAGGTAGACATCCAGGATGGGAAGATCTTGGAATACCGCGTGATGATGATCGTCACATTCGTCCTGAGCGAAAACGAATAGAGCTTACTTCTTAGGAGCGTTGTAGCCCTTGCGGGTCCGGATGGTCAGGTTCGGGCGTGCCACGCGAAGCTCAATCGCCCGCCATTTGCCGTCAGTCTTTAAATTCGTCGGCTCATAGCCGAGCGTGTACTGGGTGCCAAGCTCGGCAACTATCTTACGAAACGCCTCACGCATTGCGACGCCTCCGGGCGTTGCAACAAATGTCCCGCCGGATTTTTCCGCGAAATTCTTCAGGACCCCCTGATTCTGCATTCGCTGCCGCCCACCGGATTCGATCGACGACATATCGATCGTGTAGATCGTGGCGTTCGCGGCCATCGCGGCCTTCAACGCTTTCTCCGCCGACCGTTTACTCATGGTGTCCTCGCCATCTGACAATACAATGATCGCCCGGCGTTTTTCAGGACGTTTGCCCAGTTCAGCCGCTGCTTCAATGATGGCGTCATTAAGCACGGTCATTCCATACGCTTTTAGGTCGTAAATGGCTTCACTGGTGATGTCCGCGCTGTTCGAAAATGGCCGAACATTCTCGACCTTCGAGTCGAATTTATAGATCGCCGCAGAATCGTCCGCCCTCAGGCCCTGTAAGAAATTGATCGCGGCCGCGCGTGCCATGCTGACGCGCTGTTCCATGCTGCCGGAAGTATCCAAGAGGATAACTGCTGCGAAGGGAGTGGACGCGGCCTCGAAAAAACTGAGCTTTTGCTCAACGCCGTCCTCGAATACGCGAAACTGCGGCTCCTTCAACCCTTCGACAACCTTACCGGTCGCGTCAAAGATCGAAGCATTCAACACGACGAGCGACGAGTCAACGCTTACGACGTCGTCGCCTTGCCCCCAGGCCCCCGCTGCGAAGATCGCTGTCAGGGCTATTGAGACAAATGTTCGAACGATCAATTTCATATCGTGCCGGCTAATCACGGAGCCGCAAAAATCTAACAATTTTAAGGACCGAGTTAGATGTCTGTATCGCTGCCGCCGAAATGCTGAATCGAGTTGTTTTCTTGAGTTCGTTTACAAGACGGATCGTGCCGGACTGCAGCAATTTGAATGCATCGGCCGGCGATCGTGGATCTTCTTCCTTTGTCGCCGGAACATTATTGCCCTCATCACCGCCGCCGAGGTCCGAACGGATCTTCTTTAACAGTTTCTCGAGATCAGCGAGCTTTTCGCGGCCCTCCACTGACAATTCATTGTTTACGGAAAACGAGCTTTGGAGTTCTTCAGAAAGCTTTAAAGCACGGTCGCCGCGTTCCAGCATTTCCGAATGTTCTTTCTTTTCGCGTTCGATCTGCAGCTTTTTCAATCGTTCGCGAACCGGTTTGGGATGGCTTGTATCGTCCGACCTGCCCGGCATTGTACGGTTATCGGCGTTCTGTCCGTGGGCTGCCGCGGCGAACACCGGAATGAGCGCAAGCAACAAAAAATGTGAAAGATAACTGCGGATCATTCTAACTATTGGTCAATATCCTGCGGGGCGTCCGGATTATTGCCCGTGACGAGTTCAACAAGTTTAGCGAGAAACTCATCTTCAGCAACGCCGGAACTTGGCACAGTGACCCATTCCGACATCAGGCCGTTGCCCGATCGTCCTTCGACCTTGGCGGTGACAAAGACATTATTCTGAACGCCGTCGATCGGTTGGACCTCAATCGTCAGCGTATATTGCGCACGCGACCATGCATTGTCAGCATATTCGATGACACCGAAGCGGCTGAGCTCGCTCGGCGTGGTAACTGGCCCCTTCGCAAATACGTACGGCTGGGTTACGATCAGGCCGTCCCCTAAACGCGATGAGCCCTCATCAATGACGATCCGCAACTCTTTCAAAGCGTTTGTGATCGTACCGATCAGCACGTCACGGCGTGATGCGAACTTATACGGATTCGCCAATCGGTCGCGAACCTTCGTCTTGCCTTTGCCCCAATCGAACGAGCGCGTTGGTTCACTCGAACGCGTCGTAGTTTTATTGCTTTCTTCTTTGATCTTCTGCGTCTGTGTGTCAACGCCTTTCTGCCCGAACGCAGCACCTGCGGCCGCGAGAATGAAGCCGATCATCAATATTTTCTTCATAAATCCATCACGGCGAGGTAAGCCGCGCCCCCATTAAAAATATACAGCAATACGGGCCGGCCTTAAAGATTTGATGAGACGAAAGATAGGTTGGTTGTAACAGCCCTAATCGTTGCCACTGCCCCGATCCTGCATTTCCCAAAGCATAAGATGTTTAAGGAACGTATTATACGCGGCAAAATAGGCGATGCAGAGGCCGGGAAATCCGTCCAAAAAGCCGAGTTTCAGGACATAAAACCTTGTGAAAGTAGAGAGCGCCGACACGGCTGTCTTGAAAGGTGATGTCCGCCGTCCCCGTTCGAACATTTGTCGGGCGGCCAGCGGAGCGTAGCGCTCGCCGACCATTCGGTGGTGATGCGCGGCGCTTTCGACGCTGTGGTGAATGATATTTCCCCGCAATTCACCCGGGTTGGATCCATTCGTTATTTCGACGGATTCATGGACCACGGCACTTTTCCAACGAGCCAGGCGCCGGTCGAACAGCCTTAGTTGGCGATCGGGATACCAGCCGCCGTGGCGTATTGGGCGGCCCATATAGATCGTCAGCCGAGGAATACGATAACCGGCTTTCATCACGCCGCTGTTTCGAATGCTTTCAATTTCGGCCGCCAGTTCACCACTGATACGTTCGTCAGCATCGAGGCTGATTATCAGCTCGTTGGATGCGGCATCCGCCGCAAACTGCTTCTGCTGCGAAAATCCCGGCCATGGCCGAACGATCACTTTTGCACCGAGACTTTTGGCGATCGCAACCGTATCATCGGTGCTTTCCGAATCGACGACGAGAATCTCGTCCGCCCATCGAACTGAGTCGATAGCATCTGCGATGTTCGCTTCTTCATTAAACGTGATGATTACGGCGGAGATCTTCACGAACGTGATTGTCGCAAACTTGCCGAAAAACACAAAGTGCCGCCGAGGCGGCACTTTCGTAAAGGTAATACCCCTTAAGTGTTTAATTGTCGCCGCTTACGGGTGACTGAACCTCGATGTTATTGATCCGGAACGTAGTTGAGGTCGCTCTCTGCAGGTCGGAAAGAGCTTTGTTGTAATCCGTCTCCGCTCGGATCTCGGCGTTTCTGGCATTTGTCAGTGTGTTCTCTCGCTGGAAGAGTAGGAACGTCGTCGATAATCCGGCGTCGTATTTCCGCCGTTCGCCATCGAGCTGTATCTCGGCGTTTTCGCGCGCCCGGCGTGCGGTTAAGACTCGCTGCCGTGCCGTTTCGACTGCTTGAACGGAGTTTCGGACCTCGACGATCACGACCTGTTCCTGGGAACGCATTTGAGCGTTGATCTGGTCCTGTTGCACGCGTGCTCCGGCGAGATTCGCCTTTGCCGTCCGGTTTCTGAACGGGAATGAAATAGTCAAGCCGACCGAAAAATTCGGTGCATCGGTCCTGAAAAGATTAGCGAACGTGCGGCCGAATCCGCCGGCGAGAAACGAGGGCGTTCCCGGGATCGGGATGTCAGGATTCGGGATCTGGCTGCCGGCGGGAAGAAGCGTATTCAGCCGCTGCCGAAGAATCTCCTCATTACCCGCAAATTGCGGAATAAAGATCGTGTCGGTGACTGCGCCGCCGCGTGCAAGGCCGTTGAGCGAGAATGTCGTGTTCAGGTCGATCTGCGGCTTTGTCTGATCACGGAAATATTCGATGTCGATCGCGTTGATCTCCTGCGCCAATTTTAGGCGGCTAAGCTCGAAACGGTTCTCCATCGCGTCCTTCATGGCGTCTTCCAGACTGAGCGGTTCAGTACTAAAGACCGGCTTGTCCGTCGGGACGTACGATTGCATCCATTCGGCCGAGGTCGGTTCACGAAGTATCAACTGTTTTAATGAGTTTTCCGTGACGGATACTTGCTGGGTAGCGATCAGTAGCTCGGATTCACGGTTTGCGAGCTCCGTCTCTACTTCTGCACGCTCAATGGGTGCGGCCGCGCCGGCTTCGATTCGAGCTTCGACCTGACGCAGGTTTTCGCGTGCCAAATTTACGTTAGCGACGCGGTTCTGCTGGTCGCGAAGAGCGAATACAAGGTCCCAATATGTCCGCTGCACCTGTGCGATAGTCTCGATCGTTTGACGACGGAAATCCGCATCTGTCTGGCTCAAGCGTTTCTTTGCGATCTTAATGTTACGCCGGGTAGAATCCGTCTTGAAATCGCGGAAAAGTGGTTGAATGTAAGAAAATCCGAGGCTTGACGAATAGATCGCGCTCGATCCGCCCGACGAGAGCGAACCAGAGCTTACCTGAGCCTGGGCGAACTGGTTTTCCGTGCGCGTATTGTTAAAGAAAAATTGATAATTGCCGCCTCCGGGCTTAATGAAATGAGTAACGTTTGCGTTGGTGCGAAAATCGTTCGTTGCCGAACCGCCAGTCGTAGAATTGCGCGTGTACGTCGGATTAATGTTAAATACCGGGTCGTAAAAACCATAAAGCGAGCGGATCTGCGTCTCCTGAAAACGAACGTCATCCCGGGCGATCTCGATCGAATTATTGCCTTCGAGAGCCTTTCGGATCGCGTCGTTCAGCGACAAAGGCAGCGGCTGCGCGGTCTGAACGCCCACGCGCGTCAGGTTCAGGGGCGCCGACGAACCGATCGTCGCCGGCCGAACGACCGCTGGTTCGAAAACGGGTTCTTCTTGTTGCGAAGCCGTCGACGATTTTGACGATTCGGCAGAATTTCGTGCAATTTGCAGTTCCTGAGCGTAGGCTCCGCCGCTGAATATTGCGATGGCGGTCAAGAGGATCTGGAATGCATAGTATTTACGTAATTTGATCATTATTGGGTTGCTCCGGGTCCGATACCCTTAATTGAGAAAAGCAAGAAACTCAATCGCTTACTACGTCGCCGCTGTCGGCTTAGTTTCAAGAATTTGATCCCGGCCGAAAGTTGGAAGAAGAGCTAAGCTGCGCAGCTAATCCTTTGAATTTTCCCGTAAATTAAGGTATGTTCAAGCTTTTAATACACAAATTTACTGGAGGACCCTTTTTACAAATGGCTATCAAAGTCGGGATCAACGGATTTGGACGTATAGGCCGTAACGTGCTGCGTGCGTGCCTTGGCGACAGGGACATTGACTTCGTGGCGGTCAACGACCTGACTGATACGAAAACTCTCGCGCATCTGCTGAAATACGATTCGGTTATGGGCAATCTCACGAACGAGATCTCTCATACTGAAAATTCCATTATCGTTGATGGAGACGAATTTCGCGTGTTTTCCGAGAAAGATCCGGCGTTGATCCCTTGGGACGAAGTCGGGGCCGAGGTCATCATCGAATCAACGGGACGGTTTACGAAGGCGGAAGACGCCGCGAAACACATGCGCGGCAGCGTCAAGAAGGTCGTCATTTCAGCTCCCGCTAAAGGCGAGGACATTACGATAGTTCTTGGCGTAAACGAGGAGATGTACGACCCGGCTAAACACAATATCATCTCGAACGCATCCTGCACGACGAACTGTCTTGCTCCTGTCGCTAAGGTCATCCACGAGAAATTCGGCATCAAAAACGCGCTGATGAACACCATCCACAGCTATACCAACGACCAACACCTTCTCGACTTGCCGCACAAGGATCTCCGACGTGCCCGCGCGGCAGCGGTTTCGATGATTCCGACATCGACGGGCGCAGCAAAGGCCGTGGCGCTTGTCATTCCTGAGCTTAAAGGTAAGTTTGACGGGATCTCAGTACGCGTGCCGACACCGAACGTGTCGCTTGTGGACGTTGTTATGAACGTCGAAAAGGAAACCTCGACCGAAGAGGTGAACCAAGTGCTGAAGGACGCTGCTAACGAGGAACTCCGCGGAATTCTTGCTTTCTCGGAGGAACCGTTGGTCTCGATCGATTATCGAGGAAATTCAAACTCATCGATCGTCGATGCAGAGAATACAAAGGTCATCGGCGGTACGGCGGTAAAGATCCTGTCCTGGTACGACAACGAATGGGGCTATTCGTGCCGCGTGCGCGACCTGGTCAAATACATTGCAGGCAAAGGGCTTTAAGAATCATAGCTGACAGCTATTCAAAAGCTGTCAGCTTTTCTTTTACTTTTCATGAACAAAAAGACGATCAAAGACGTCGATCTTAAAGACAAAAGGGTATTCATCCGTGTCGATTTCAACGTGCCGATCAAAAACGGCAAGATCGAGGACGACACTCGCATTCGCGGGGCTCTTCCAACGATAGAATATGCTCTTGCGCAGGGCGCGACAGTGATTTTGGCGTCGCATTTGGGGCGTCCGCTTAAGGATAAGAAAAAAGCAGAAGAGAAAAAATTGCCGTACGATGCGGCAAAATACAGCCTGCGGCCGGTGTATGAATACCTTCGCTCAATGCCGGAGCTCCAGAAAGTGTCATCGCGTGGTGACGAACCGGTTAGAACTGCGGAAGACGGAACTGCGTTGGGACGCGCGGAAGTAAAGAACGACCTCGTGTTTTTCGCATCGGATTGCGTCGGTGAAGAGGTATCGCAAAAAGCAGCCGAGCTAAAAAGCGGCCAGGTATTACTTCTGGAAAACCTTCGACTGCACGCAGGCGAAGAGGGGAACGACCCGGAATTCGCTAAACAGCTTGCCTCTCTATGCGACGTTTATGTAAATGACGCATTTGGGACGGCTCATCGGGCTCATGCTTCGACCGAAGGCATCACGCATTTCGTGGAGGATTGTGTCGCAGGTCTGTTGATGGAAAAGGAGCTGGATTTCCTTGGCAGGGCACTACATAACCCTGAGCGCCCGTTTGTCGCGATACTGGGCGGTGCAAAAGTCTCCGATAAGATCCCGGTTATTGAGTCGCTTATCGAACGAAAAGTGGACAAGCTGCTTATCGGCGGGGCGATGGCATATACCTTTTTTAAGGCGCAAGGATTTACTGTCGGCAAATCGCTTGTCGAGGATGACATGATGCCGAAGGCGCTCGAGATCGAACAGATGGCGAAGGAGGCGGGCGTCGAACTTATCTTGCCGACGGATCATCAGGTAGTGGACAGTTACGACCCTCTCCATTCGAGGAAAACGATCCCGATCGCTTTTACCAATACAGGCTTGGTCGGGCTGGACATCGGTGTCGAAACCATCGCGATATTCAAACATGCTCTCGAAGGTGCAAAGACCATTGTCTGGAACGGCCCGATGGGAATGTTCGAAGAGAAACCATTTGACGAGGGAACAACCGCAGTCGCGGAAGCAGTTGCCGAAGCAACCGATAAAGGCGCGATCTCCATCGTCGGCGGGGGAGATTCCGTCGCTGCGGTGAATCAGGCGGAGCTGTATGACCGAATTTCGCATATTTCGACCGGCGGCGGCGCGACCCTGGAATTTTTGGCCGGAGATGAATTGCCTGGTGTCGCGGCGTTGGATGATAGGTAAATCCGTCCCTACGCTAAGGTTGTGTACACGCCCATCAGGTATGCGGTGAGAGACATAATCTCAGTTCTTCAGTGGAGTCGAGGCCTAAACCTGATGACCCGGCCGCTAATTTCGCAACTGACTTCCAAAAAGACTCCGAATGATCCGCTCTTGTTTTGATCGGTATATGAGAAAACCCGTAATTGCCGGAAACTGGAAAATGTACAAGCTGCTTGCTGAAGCAGTTGAGACCGCTTTGGCGTTAAAGCCGCTGGTTGCGAACGCGAATCACTGCGAAGTGGTTATTGCGCCTGTCTTCACGGCGCTCAAGACGGTAGCTGATCGGCTGGAAGGTTCAAATATAAGCGTAGCGGCGCAAGATTGTGCGGCACAGGAGGCATTCGGCGCACAGACGGGCGAGGTCTCCGCCGAAATGCTTAGAGACGCCGGCTGTTCTCACGTCATTATCGGACATTCCGAGCGGCGGCAGTTTTTCGGTGAAACTGACGAAACGGTAAACCGTAAGACCAGATCCGCTGCCAAATCGGGCTTAACGGCCATTGTCTGCGTTGGCGAATCGCTGACCGAACGCGAGACCGGGGCTGCGGAAAAAGTTGTGAAGACGCAGCTAATTAATGGCCTTAACGGTTTGACAGTCGCGGATATGGGACGTATTATTATCGCTTACGAGCCTGTCTGGGCAATCGGAACGGGTAAAACCGCCACGCCCGCACAGGCTCAAGAAATGCACGGTCATATCCGCCGGACACTTGCTGAAATGCAGGGAAGCGACGTTGCCGATGCGACTCGCGTACTTTACGGCGGATCGGTAAAACCGGAAAATATCAGGGAACTGATGTCGCAGCCGGACGTTGACGGTGCATTGGTCGGCGGTGCAAGCCTTGAGGCAGAAAGCTTCGCATCGATCGTCAACTTTAAATAGTTCGGAAGGAAACTAAGTTGATATACGTTTTATACGCAATTTTCTTTATCTCATGCATCGCGTTGGTCGGCGCCGTATTGCTGCAGCCCGGCAAGACCGATGCCGGCGCACTGTTTACGAGCAACGTTTCTAGCGCGGCATTCGGCCCGCGTGGGACCGCAACGGTGCTGTCCAAGATAACGATCGTCGCGGCAACAGTCTTCATGTTGTCGGCACTTCTTATTTCAATGCCGGCACTTAGCGGCGGAGTTTCAGTGCTTCAATCCGCAGGCGAGATCCCGGTCGAAGCTCCTGCGGCAGCTAATACAGATGCGAACACAGCCGCACAGCCCGATGTGAATGCCGCCGTTCCCGGAACGACCGATACAACGACCACGGCACCGGCGAATACCACCGAGAGCAATACGGCTCCCGCGAATCAATAGTTCTTTGCAGTTTTTCCCTGAGCTGAGGTGGCGTAATTGGTAGCCGCGCACGTTTGAGGGGCGTGTGGAGAAATCCGTGCGGGTTCGAGTCCCGCCCTCAGCACCAAAAGAATTAAAGGCCGTCTGAAATTACTCAGGCGGCCTTTTCTCGTTACTCCGATACGATCATGGTCCCTGTTCCCTCGTCTGTAAACACCTCGGACAGAAGTGCATTCCGCGCACTGCCGCTGATGACGTGAGCGGAACGCACGCCGCTGTCGAGCAGAGCGATCAGGCTTTCTAACTTCGGGATCATCCCGCCTGTCGCCTTTCCGCTGTCGATCATTTCCCGGGCTTCACGTGATGTCAACCGCAGTATTTTCGAGGTGTCGTCGTCGGGATCGAGATAAATGCCGTTTACGTCGGACAAGAGGATCAATTTTTCTGCTTTTAGCCCGACGGCGATCTCCGCCGCGATGGTATCAGCGTTGATATTAAAGACCTTCCCGTCATCATCGGCTCCCAGCGACGAGATCACGGGCAGATAGCCGCCGTCCAAAAGCAGATGGATCAGACGAGTATCGACTTCGACAATGTCGCCGACGTGGCCGTAATCGACCGTTGCGGTTTCGCCGGTCTCGCGATTAAGTACCTGTTTCGGCGGTCGCTTTTCCGCATTTATTACACCGCCGTCCACACCGGATAACCCGACAGCGTGAATGCCGCGATGACGCAGGGCCGCGAGAATATCCGTGTTTATCTTTCCACGAAAGATCATCGTCGCAAGCTCAAGAGTATCGTCATCGGTCACACGGCGGCCTTCGATCACGGTTTGGACGACGCCGAGCTTTCTCGCTAGTTCGTTCAACTGTTTTCCGCCGCCGTGAATGACGCATACTCGAATGCCCACCTGATGCAGCAACGCGAGTTCCTCGGCAAGTGAGGCGAGGTTTGCCTTGTCCTCCGTCACTTTGCCCGAAAATTTAACGACGAATGTCGTACCCTTGAATCGTTGGATATAGGGAAGTGCTTCACGTAGCAGGTCCAGGGTTTCGATGTTCATTTGAAAAGCTCCGACATTATGGCTTTTTGAACGTAGAGGCGGTTCTCGGCTTCATCGATTACGAGCGACTGCGGGGAATCGATAACCTGATCGGTAACGATAACGTTCCGCCGTACAGGCAGACAGTGCATAAACGCTGCGGCTTTTGTCCTATCCATCTTTGCCCGATCGACTATCCATTTGTCCCGATAGGCTGCCCGCTCCCGCATGTCGCCATTGATATTTCCGTAGTAGTTTCTGCTGCCCCAGCTCTTTGCGTAAACCACATCGACGCCGTCAAAAGCCTGGTCCATCTCAGGTACGATCTCGAAACAGGTGCCGTTCGCCGCCGCGTGGCTTTCGATTTCAGCCACGAGGTCATCATCGAGTTCGTACCCTTTCGGATGCGCTATTCGCAGGTCGTGTCCGAACTGCGCCGCCGCTAGGGCAAAGCTGTTGGGCACGGCCATCGGCAGCGGTTTCGGATGCCAAGCCCACGTCAGTAGAACCCTTTTACGCGCCTTTCCGAAATGTTCCCGGATAGTCATCATATCCGCCATTGCCTGGCAAGGGTGATGCATAGCGGACTCCAGGTTAATGATCGGGACCGACGCGTATTTCGCAAATGCGTTCAGGATCGGGTCGGATCGCTCGAGTTCCCAGTCTTTCAACTCTGCGAATGTACGGACGCCGATCGCCGCAACATAGCGTTCGAGCACCCGCACAAATTCCTTTAGGTGCTCGGTCTTGTCGCCGTCCATAATCGCGCCCTCTCGATATTCCAGGGACCAAGATGTAGAACCCGGCTCCAGGATCACCGGATTGCCGCCCAGTTCGAAGATGCCGACTTGCATCGACGCCCGCGTCCGCAGCGATGGGTTAAAAAAGACGAGCGCGATAGATTTACCTGCAAGAGGCTTGCTTCGATCTCCGCCGTTCTTTATTGCGGCTGCCGCTTCAATAATTGAATACAGCTGTTTTTCGGAAAGGCCCGACGTAGACAGGAAATTGTTCATCATTATGCGTCTTCCGCCATCGCTGACGTGCAGATGCCTATCAGCGACGATGTGAATATGCCGATCTCTTCTGCCGTGACGTTCAGCGGCGGCAGCAGCCGCAGGATATTCGGATTGCTAGAGGTTCCGGTAACGATCTTCTTATCGAGTAATTTAGCATGCACCGGCGCGCACTTATTTTCGAATTCGACCCCGATCAGACAGCCTTTGCCGTGGGTCGCTTTGATACCGGCAACGTCCGCCAAGCTTTCGCGAATTTGCTTCTCTGCGGCCGCTGCGTTTGCGATCATTTCGTCCGATTCGATCGCTTCGAGTGTGGCGGCCACCGCTGCCATCGCAAGCATGCCGCCGCCGAACGTCGTGCCTAGGTCATTTTCTTTAATCGTGTGCGACAACCTTTCGTTCACAAGGCACGCCCCGACCGGCACGCCGCTGCCCAAAGACTTCGCCAGCGTTACAATGTCCGGTAACACGCCACCGGCGAGTTCGCTGCCCGCAAAGAACCAGTTGCCCGTCCGTCCGACCCCAGTTTGGACCTCGTCAAATATAAGTGCGATCCCAAGATCGTCGCATAGATCACGCAGCTCAATAAAAAATGACCTGTCAGCTTCGCGCACACCTGCCATCGATTGGATCGGCTCGAGCATGATTGCCGCAGTGTCGCTGTCGGCAACTGCTCGTACACTCTCAATATCGCCGAATTCCGCCGAAACATGCCCGGGCACATTCGGCTTGCCGATCTCACGATATTTCCCGAGAAATGTAGCGCTGATCGAATCCGCTGTCCGTCCGTGAAACCCGCCTGCGAATGTGATGACCTTTTCACGCCCGGTGGCCAGGCGTGCCATTCGCATCGCGTTTTCGTTCGCTTCGGTACCGGAACTGCAAAAGAACGCCTTGCCGAGCGTTTCGGGGGCGACAGAAACCAGCCTCTCCGCCGCTTGTGCACGCATTTCGGAATAGACGAGATTTGAGTAGAAAAGCAGTTTATCTGCCTGTGCCTTGATCGCTTCGACCACGTGCGGGTGGCAATGCCCGGTCCCGCACACGGCATGGCCGCCGTACAGGTCAAGATACTTCTCTCCATCCGCGGTCCAAATCCACGAACCGCTGCCGCGCCCTACGGCAATGTCCATCTTTTTGTAAGTGGCGACCTGAAACGCGTCTTCGCGGCGCTTAATGTCACTAAAGATCATATACTTCGTTATGGGTTTGTCCCCGGAAACATTAGGCCGGTCCGTTCGTCCCAACCAAACATTACGTTCATGTTCTGGACTGCTTGGCCGGCGGCACCTTTGACGAGATTGTCGATGGCCGAAAATACGACGGCGTTTAGGCCATTGGAATGGATGGCAATATCGCAGAAATTCGTGGTTTTGACCCAATTGATATCAGGTGAGCCTTCGACGATGCGGACAAACGGCGACGATTCATAAAAGTGCCGGTACATATTCGCGAGATCACTGTTCGTAAGGTTGACTATCGTCTCCAAATAGCAGGACGCGAAGATCCCGCGCGAGACAGGCAGGCTGTGCGTCATAAAAATTAACTCGTTTTCAAAATCGCCAATCATGCGGAGGTGCTGTTCGATCTCCGGAACGTGCTGATGTGTGAACGGCTTATACGCGTAAAACGAATTCATTCGTTGCGGATGATGTGTATTCGCCGCGGCTTTTGCGCCGGAACCGGACGAGCCGGTCTTCGCATCGACAATAACCCTACCAGTAAGAAGCCCGCTGCTGATGGCAGGGGCCAAGGCGAGCAGAGTTGCGGTCGCGAAACAGCCCGGATTGGCGACGTATTTTGCCTTCGCGATCTTCTCTCGGTTCGTTTCGGTGAGGCCGTAGACGAAACTCGCCTGCAGTTCGGCGGCCGTATGATCCAGTTTGTAAAATGTTTTGAAAACTTCGGGGTCGTCGATCCGGAAATCACCCGAAAGATCGATCGCGCGGACGTGATCGGGAAGCACCGGGATCAGCGACAGAGCTTGTCCGTGCGGCAACGCAAAGAATGCCAGATCTATGTCCGAAAGACGGCCGCTGGAACCGTCAAAATTGAAAGCTTCAAAATTCAGATCCGTGAAGCCATTAAGGTTCTTATGCACTCCCTTGACGGGCTTTCCGGCATGTTCGTTCGCCGTGACTAACGCGATCTCCACGTTCGGATGGAACAGGAGAATCCGCAGGAGTTCGCTCCCGCCGTATCCGGACCCGCCAAATATTGCAACTCTAATTTTATTCATCCTTTAATTACCGTCGAAGACTTCCCAGACCTGCCGCAATACGGCACGCTGAGCCTTTGCATTCTTTACTGCTATAAAGATGGTATCGTCGCCGGCAATTGTGCCGACTATATCTGTGATCCGAGCGGCGTCGATGCGAACGGCGACCGCCGATGCGAGGCCCGGTTCGCACTTGGCGACGATCATATTATCGCCGGCGGTTTCAAGCGCGATCAGGCCAAATGCCGCAGCGGCCTTCGGTTTGTTCGGCAGCGTATATATGCCGTTGACCTTAATGACGCCGAGTTCGTCCAGGTCGCGCGAAACGCTTGCCTGTGTCACGCTGAAATTACGTGCCTTTAGGAGTTCGGCCAATTCCGCCTGATTGGCGATACGTTTGGCGAAAATTAGTTTAAGTATCGAATTGTGTCGCTGTGTCTTCTGCATACGCAACCAAATATGCACCCGTCCTGCATAAACAGTGTATAGATGCATATTCCTTCGTGCAAGTTGCAGTGGTGATTTAGAAAAGACTTACTTTTATTCGGAGGTACTTTTTCGGATTTTGACGGAAATCGTATATCAGCTTCGTTCCTTCACTGGAAAACTGACTAATGTTCGAGGCGGTCTGATTTATGTTGTTAAAAAGCGTTTCGTCAGTAATAAGACGGCCGATCGTCCCTTTGCCTGCTTGCGCATCGCCAAGGAGTGTTTCTAGTTTCGTCGCTGTGGAATTGAACCGTGCCAGAGTGTCGCGAGCATCGTCGTATAGCTTTTCGTCCTTTAGGAATTTGCCGGCGGTACCGCGGCCCTCGGAAAGGTCAACTGAGATTATCTTGAAGTCATCGGCGATGGCGTTGATCTTTGCCGCGGAGGTGCGCAGGTCGGCGACCGCAGCGCGTGTTTCATTATAAAGCGCGTCATCGCTGACAAATTTACCCGCTGTACCGCGGCCGGCGCGTATATCGGTCGATATCGCCTCGAGCTGGGTGACTGTGCGATTCAGGCTGTTGTACAGCTCAGGATCGTTCATGAACTTACCCGCAGTACCTTCTCCACGATTTATCTTGTCGATCGTTGTCTGGAGACGGGTCATCGTATCCTTCGTCTCTGCGATCGTTTGATCGAGATTGCGATAAAGCGTCTCGTCATTAATTATCGCCCCGAGCGTACCTTCGCCCTGGTTGGCTTTATTCAGGATCTCATTTGCAGGCACGGCGAGTTTGTTGATCTGTTTGAGCAGTTCATCGCCTGTAGCAGTCAACTGGTTGATCGACACCGGCGTGCTCGAGTTCAAAGTATGATTTTCCTCAACGGGATCGCCCTTAGTTGAACCCGGCGTAATATTAATGATCTTTTCATTTCCGAGAACCGAGGTCGCGATGAGTTGAGCGGTCGAATCGGTTCGGATCAACTGGTTTATCTGTTTGCCGTCGAGTTCGCGCTGAACGGCGAATTCCGCTTCTATGCGTTCCTCGTTCCCGGTTTCGGCAGGAAGAAAACGTACTTCCTCGACCTTGCCGATCGAGATGCCTGCCAATTGAACATCGGCATTCGGATGAAGGCCGTCGCCGCTGATGAATCTGGCTTTGAGGCGTATCTTCTTTTCGAAAGGATTGAAATCTCCTGTCGAATTGATAATAAGGAACCCAAGCACAAGCAGGGCGACAAGAACGAACAGCCCGACGCGGAGCTGGCTGATTGATAGATTTTTCTGACTTCTAGGCATAGCTATTTACCGCGTATGAATCGATGAATATACGGGTCGTCTGCCCGGCGAAGCTGCTCGTCCTTGCCGCTGAAGATGATCTTGCCGCGACGCAGCATGATAACCTCAGTGTTTATCAGACAAAGTTTCTCGCCTTCGCGTTCAAATATAACGTTTCCGTCTTCCTCCACGATAGCATATTCGGAAGACAGATATTCCAGATTGTTCATCTCGTGCGTAACGAATATGGACGACACGTCTTCGAGGTCGCGAAGCTTTATCGCAAGCTCGCAGATGGTTCTGGCAGTGGGCGGATCGAGTCCCGCGGTCGGCTCGTCGAACAATACTATACTCGGGTTGCCCACTAACGCACGAGCGATGCCGACACGCCTGCGCATACCACCCGAAAGTTCAACCGGCATTTTGTCGATCGCCTCCTCGAGTCCGACGAACTGAAGCATCCGCGTTACTTCGTGTTCGACCTCTTCTTCATCCACACGCTCTTCATGCAGGCGATATGCGACATTATCGTAAACGGGCAGGGAATCGAACAATGCACCTTCCTGAAATACCATTCCTATTTTTTTACGGATGCGCATCATTTCAGGTTCGGTAAAATCGATTATATCTTCGCCATCGATCAGGATCTGCCCCGAATCCGGCTTAATCAGTCCAAGGATCAGATTGATGATCGTGGACTTGCCGCTACCCGACCCGCCGAGCACGATCTTCGTTTCGCCGCGCCGGACCATAAAACTGATGCCGTCGAGTACCACCTGATCATCAAACGCCAGGTGAACATCGCGAAATTCGATAGCCGGCACGACCCGGCTCAGATCGTCCAGCGATTCGGTAAGCGGGTTCTCTTCGACCTCTGAATGGCCGCCAGTATCCGCGCTTCCGCGTTCTGAAATTGTTGGAGCCTCACTACCCATCATTTAAAACATTGTGCTATCGAAGAACGACTGAAGGACCTTCGATAAAAAGAAGTCTGCAATAATGACATTTATCGACGACAGGACAACAGCACTCGTTGTCGATCGGCCGACACCCACGGTACCGCCGCTGGTGCTTAGCCCTTTGTGACAGGAGATAAGCCCGATGATCAACCCGAAAAAGACGGGCTTGATCACGCCGCCGAGGATGTCGTTTATATCAACCCCGTTCCTAACGGAAGTGATGTATGTATTGCCGTCCAGCCCGTAAATGTTTGCAGCAACGATACCGCCGCCTATCAATCCAAAGATATCCGCGGCAACCGTCAGCAACGGTAACGAGATAACCAAGGCGATCATTCGGGGCGTCACGAGTTTTCTGATCGGCGACGTACCCAGTGCCCGCATTGCATCGATCTGCTGCGAAACGACCATCGAGCCAAGCTCTGCTGATATCGCGGAACCAACGCGGCCTGCGACCATCAATGCGCAAAGTACGGGGCCCAGCTCCCGTATGAGCGATGTCGCGACGCCTTGTCCGGCAGAGCTCTGAGCGCCGTAATATTCGAGCGTCGGGTATGCCTGCAGAATAAGAACGCCCCCCGTAAAGAATCCGGTCAGAATGACGATCGCGAGCGAACCGACGCCGATCAGGTCCATCTGATGTACGATCTCGGCCATATAACGCGGGCGTTTTCTTAGCCCGACCAGCACACGGCCGAATAGTACGCTTATCTCCTGCAGTTCAAATAGGAATTTCTTGAATGGGTTCATTCAGCAGACGGTTCGATCGAGAAAAGAAAAACAATATTTGCTAAAGGTTACAACGAAGTAGAGCAAACGACAACTAAAAAAGCAGCCGTCTCGTGATAGAGTCCGGCTGCGGAAACCTTTCGGTAAACTATAGGGATGAATCAATTTTCGGGCGACGAGAGTCCGGATCCCGGCGCTCGCCGCCGCGCGGGTCTGACGCGGCGCTCTTCTTGTCGTCGCTCCTTCATTCCTTCGGCAAATTTCATTCTCATCTGCCTGAACTGGACCATTTGCTCGGGCGTCAGGATGCGGCGGATGGCCAACTCATTTTCCACGCGAAGCCGCGCGATCTCCGCCTGTGCGTTCTGAAGATCTTTAAGGCGAGCCTGGACCTCAGTTTCGTCTGCGGTTTCAGCATAAATTGCCTGATCCAGAGCGCGATTTGCCTGACGTAAATTCCGCTGAGCCTCTGCCATAAGAGGCCTGCGCTCGTTTTCGATCTGGTTCAGCAGCGCCATTTGTTCCGAGGTCAGCCCGAGAGCCCGCATCAGGCCGGGGCGTCTTTGCTCTTTAGCCGCGGGATCCGGCTGCGGCGTCTTTGCCGGTTCCTGTCCGAACGATGAAATCGTAAATATCAACGCGGCCGCTGCCGCAAAAAACATAGAAAATATTCTGGCGAAAGTGCGCATATAGTTATTCAAAGTTCGATTCGTCGGCCCGAGCAAGCAGGTCAGACAGCCGAAGCGAGTCGTCCTCTTCAATGGGTTCAATATTGCTCAACCGCGGTGCGGCGGAATAATTCTCGATTCGCCGTTCTGGCCGTTGTGTAACCACCGATCGCTGCGACCGTTTGGAGTCTGATCTCGCCGGCCGCCGGGTCGCAGTTTCTTCCACGCTCGGCTCCGGGCCTAAGTTGTTGACTGCCGTGACCGTGGAGATTTCCTTGTTCTCAATGATTCCGGCAATCTCCGGCTCCACTGTTTTCGGGTTCGCGGCCGGTACATCGTTTACCGCAGGAATGCCGGCTATCTGCTCCGATCCTGCGTTCAAGTCATCCTTAATGGAAAAGCCGAAATATAGGCCGAACCCTGAAATAGCGATCAACAACAACATGGCCGCAGCCCATCTGGGCGCGAAAAACGCGTTTTGGACAGTCTGAAGCCATCGGGTCAGCGGGCCGGCGGCCGGCTTTTCCGGAAGAGTGAGCCTAGGCGTCTGCAGCGAATCAAACTCCGAGATCTTCCAATCACGGACTGAGCTGAGCGCCGATGCAAATTCGGCCACATCGCCGCTACAAAGCTCGCATTCGGACAGATGCGTTTCAAATGACGAACGCATCGGCGTCGGCAGAGCTTCGTAGATAAAATCGAGCACCATTTCCGAATCCGGGCATGACTTTTTTGTTCCGTTCTGATTCATACTATCTCGATCGGCGTTCGTTCGAGTTTCATTCGCAATTGTTTCAGTGCCGTATACAGCCGGCTCTTTACCGTGCTCAGGGGCAATTCAAGCGCGTTAGCGATCTCCTGAAACGTCATCTCTTCAAACTCTTTCATGACGATCACTTGCCGCAATTCCGGCGGCAAACTTACGACAGCTTGCCGGACGATCCCGAGGCGTTCAGCCTTCTCGGTCGAATCCGAAGGCAAACTGTCCGCCGGGGCTATGAAGTATCGATCGGCATCTCCGGCGTCCTCATCCAAAAGATCTTCTGCACGGGTTTTTATCTTTCGCCTGACCGATAGGCATTGATTCACCGCTATGCGATGAAGCCAGGACGAGACCTTCGATTCGCCGCGGAAATTCGCCAAATTCCTGTATGCGGCAATGAAGGTATTTTGAAGCGCGTCACGGGCTTCGTCCTCACGTCCAAGCATACCGAAGCAAAGAGCGAACATTTTTCGCTCCCATCTCGCAACGATTTCGGCGAAAGCGTCCGGGTCACCCGAAACCGACAATTCGACCAACTTCTCATCCGTCAAGTTAGATAACATTCACTCGTGTTTTCAGGCATCGGCACGAGAATAATACTCCAAATATCCCGACGCACGAAAAAAGCCTTCGCGGTCAAAAGATTAGACGCGCGAAAGCTCTTCAAAGTTTGAAAATGTAAGGTCTTGAACGCCGCTGTTAATGCGCAGCAGCGATCGGACGTATCTAATCCCGGTTTAGCACTTGCCAAGCAGCCAGAACACGAGAATAAAAATGAGGATCGTCGAGATCAATCCTCCACCCAGTTTCCACGCAGCCGCTCCTGCCAAAGCTCCTCTCAAAAGGTTGTTCATATTCCCTCCAATTCGTAAAAAATCAAGTGAACTAAAATCGTTCATTAAGTCGAACTTAAGGGAATGTCTGCAAGAGTTGTTCCAGTATTAATAAGCGCGTGCAAACACGACGCGTTTTGCGGACGGCTGCCCCGAAAAGACGCATGAACCGGCCTCTTCCGTGGAGTTGAGCGGTATGCAGCGGATCGTCGCCTTCGTTTCTTCTTTTATCTTCTCTTCCGTTTCGGCCGTCCCGTCCCAATGGGCCATGATAAAGCCGCCTTTTTCGATCTGGTCTTTAAATTGCTCCCAGGTATCGACTACGAACGTGTTTTCCTCGCGGAATTTCAAAGCTTTGTCATAGATATTCGCCTGGATCTCGTCGAGAAGAGCTTCGATATGATCCGCAATCCCATCCAGCGGCCGCGATTCCTTAGTAAGTGTGTCGCGTCTTGCGACCTCGACCGTTCCATTTTCCAGATCACGCATTCCGATCCCGAGGCGGACGGGGACACCGCGAAGCTCATATTCCGCGAATTTCCAGCCGGACCGCTGATTATCGCTATCGTCGTATTTAACGGAAATGCCTTTTACTTTTAGTTCTCTTATCACCGGATCGACCTTGTCGCTTATGGCTGCAAGGTCCTCCGGCGATTTATAGATCGGAACGATCACGACCTGGATCGGGGCAAGCTTCGGTGGCAGGACAAGCCCGTTGTCGTCCGAATGGGCCATGATCAACGCGCCCATCAGCCGAGTGGAGACGCCCCAGCTCGTCGCCCAGGCGTACTCGAGCGTGTTCTCTTTATTGACGAATTGAACGTCGAACGACTTCGCGAAATTCTGCCCCAGAAAATGTGACGTCCCGGATTGCAGCGCCTTTCCGTCCTGCATCATTGCTTCGATGCAATAGGTTTCGACGGCACCGGCAAAACGCTCGCTTGGGGTCTTCAGGCCTTGAACTACAGGCATCGCCATCCAATTCTCGGCAAAGTCGGCATAGACGCCGAGCATGCGTTCCGTTTCTTCGATGGCTTCCTGCTCGGTCGCGTGAGCGGTATGGCCTTCCTGCCAGAGAAATTCCGTAGTGCGAAGGAATAGCCGTGTACGCATCTCCCAACGGACCACGTTCGCCCACTGATTGATCAGCAGCGGCAGATCTCGCCATGACTGGATCCAATTCTTATACGCGTTCCAGATGACCGTTTCGGACGTAGGACGTATGATCAGTTCTTCTTCCAGCTTCGCCGCCGGATCGACCTCGAGGCCGCCGTGGCCGTCGGTCTTGAGTCGATAATGCGTAACTACCGCACATTCTTTCGCGAAACCTTCAGCGTGTTCCTCTTCTTTTTCCAGGAACGATTTCGGCACGAAGAGCGGGAAATACGCGTTCACGTGGCCCGTCTCCTTGAACATATCGTCCAGGGCTCGCTGCATCTTTTCCCAGATCGCGAAACCGTACGGTTTTATCACCATGCAGCCGCGAACCGCTGAATTTTCCGCGAGATCCGCACGTTTGACGATCTCGTTGTACCATTCGGAGTAATTCTCCGACCTTTTAGGAAGTCCTTTTGCCATATATCTCTCCGCCTTTCGGGCGTCAGGTTAAACACAAAATATAATGTAATTGCCGGAAAGACTCAATTTGCCCTTATTCTTTAATTGTCTTAATCTGTCTTTTTGAACCAAACGCAACGAAATGTTCATATGAGCGAACTAAATTTGGACTTCCGAGACACCGCTACCGCGTACGCCGATAAATCCGACTCCGAACTAAAGGAAAAATACAGACTGTTCAGGCTGATGAATTCGCCGACGCTGAGCTCGATCGGAACTCGCTTAGCTAAATTTGCCCTGAATGTCGGTCTGCCTGTCGAGGGAATGATAAAGCGGACGATCTTCGAACAATTCTGCGGCGGCGAGACGATCGCCGAATCCGAAGGTGCAATTCGAAAGCTTTTCGCATCGGGCATCGGTACCATCCTGGACTATTCGGTCGAAGGCAAATCGAGCGAAGAAGATTTCGACTTCACAAAGGCCGAGATCATTCGGACTATCGAGCGGGCGAAAGGCGACCCGGCAATCCCTTTCTCGGTATTTAAGGTTACCGGCATCGCACCTCTTGGCACGCTCGAACGAATGAGCGCAAAGAAGAAGCTCGACGCAAAAAGCCAGGCGAAATGCGAGCGCATAACACAGCGCATCCAAAGTATTTGTGAATTCGCGCATTCCGTCGGTCAGCCGACGTTTATAGATGCCGAGGATAGCTGGTACCAGGATGCAATCGATCGCATGGCGACCGAGATGATGGGCCGGTTCAACCGTTCACGGCCGATCATTTACAACACGCTTCAGATGTATCGGACCGATCGGCTGCAATTCTTAAAGGACGCGCGGGCCGAGGCGAAACGCGGCGGTTACATTCTCGGGATAAAGCTCGTTCGCGGCGCCTATATGGAAAAGGAGCGTGAACGCGCCCGCGAAATGGGATATCCGTCGCCTATACATGTCGACAAACAATCAACAGACAGGGATTTCGACGCTGCGCTGGATTACTGCCTCGACCACGTCGACGAAATAGCCTTCGTCAATGCGACGCATAACGAAAACAGTGCATACCATTTGGCGGCGAAAATGCACGAACGGGGAATTCCGAATGATCACCCGCACATCTTCTTTTCGCAGTTGTATGGAATGGGCGATAACATCTCTTACGTTCTCGCGAAACACGGTTACAACGTGTCCAAATACGTGCCTTACGGCCCCGTACACGATTCCGTACCGTATTTGATACGCCGGGCCGAAGAGAATACCGCGACGGCGGGGCAAGTGAGCCGAGAGCTGGAAATGATAAAGATCGAGCTCAAACGACGCGGGGTCCGGTGAACTAAATAAAGACTGTCGACGTTTAACGTCTTATGTACTGTCCGAAATGCGGAAGCGCTGAACAACGGCCCGAAAGCTACTGCCGAAACTGCGGCACGTATTTGCATGATCTCGAAAAATTGGCAAAAAAAGAGGTCTCCCCGCAGGCTCACCTTAGTGCTAACTCGTTCCTGAGCCTTGCGACGAGCATAGTGAGCCTTTCGCTTGCAATAGCGTTATACGCCGTTCTGGGATTTCGCCCAGATACGCACTGGCTCATCTACCTTGTGTCCGGTTTCTTGATCGCGATCACGGCCTGGCAGGTCCAAACATTCATTAGGACGCGGATGCTCAAGAAACAATTTGAGAAGCTGCGGCCGGAGCGGGAACCGGAAGATGATCGATCGGCCCAGCTTGAAAACCCGGGAACCGAAAGGCTCTTGAACAACGCACTTTTCTCCGGGGCTGTGCCGCCAAGCATCACTGAAAATACGACCCGAAATATCCGCGACAAAATTCCGGTTCGATCATCGAAGGCCAAGCATTAAACGCACCGACCGGTCGGACACTTCCGGTGCCGGCTGCGAACGCCATTCCTGCAGTCCTGTCAGTTCCTCGTCAGTCAACGCGACGTTCGTCATTCGTGCGACCTGCGTGCTTTCGAAAGCGCGGTTGGTAAGGGCGATATGCGGATGGCTAACGGTCAGAGCTCCCGGATTTTCAAGCGCTGCGTCGGCCATATCGACATCGAGGAAGTATTCGTTATATCCGGCAACGTGCCAGACCGTATCACCTTCGGTCTCATCGACGGCAAGCACACGCAGTAATGCAAATCCTGCTTCGAGCTGGAAGATCAGGAAATCCCCGGGTTGAAAATTTTGCGACATATTTCCGAGATTAACACAGGCAGCGGCCTTCCGTTAAGATGCCCTGGGCGGACTCGGAGGATCCGGAGCGAGTGCGCCCAGAGCCCGATTTGCTATAGGACGCCCTTGTCTCTTAACTTTTCCCACATCCAGACCTTTGAGCCCGCATCATCGTCGCCCGCACCCGCGATTCCGCCATGCGTTGTGTGGAAATCACGCTTATTAAGCACGACACCCTGTTCCGCTTTTTTGCCGCAGGTAGGGAAGATCTGCCGGTCGGACCACGATTTTTTCGTCGCGATGGCGTGGTATACATTCTCGACAGTGCCGGGGATCATGTCCAGATCACTGTTCGTAGATGTGTCCTGATCGACGGCGTCGAATAAGAACATCGCGTCGATCTTCCGGCCTTTGCCTTTCAGATTGTGCGCTACCTGGATACATGCAGCCGCGCCCCGGCTCCATCCGATCAACGTAATACGTTCCGAACTGCCGTCGATGAATGAGCACGCCCTGTCAGCCATTTTGCTGATGTTGATCATGCTGCCGCCAAACGACAACGCCGCGGGGCCCGGTATGTAGATCTTTCTTGCTTCTTTCGTCTTTGCGAATGCTTCCCAAACGTAGTACTTGTAATTATTCTCACCGAATATCGTCGGTGAACTGCCTTCCAAGGCGATGAGCATAGTTTCTCCTGTATCGGCCGGCTTGCCGACCGGTGCTGGTATAGTAATTGTTGTTATTATTGCCGTCCGGTCATCGGTGATATCCAAATAATTAATGCCGGACAGTACCTGGCTTCATGCTTTAGACGGCCGCGGCCGTAACATTTTGCTATTGAACCTTTATGACACATTTTCTTTCGGCGGCAGAAGCCGTCTCGCCCATCCGGTCCGGAAACCGGGTGTTCATTCACAGCGTGGCCGCGGCACCGCAAGCCCTGATAAACGCCTTGACCGGAAACGCTTCCGGCCTTCGCGATGTGGAACTCGTCCATCTTCATACAGAAGGCGCGGCGCCATACACGGCTCCGGAGTTTTCAGCAAGTTTTTCCACGAATGCCTTTTTCGTCGGAGCCAACGTCAGGCCGGCGGTAAACGAGGGCCGGGCCGATTATATTCCCGTCTTTCTTTCCGAAATACCCGCGCTCTTTCGCCGGGGGATCATGCCGCTGGACGCTGCGCTGATAAATGTCTCGCCGCCCGATAAACACGGATTTTGTTCGCTCGGTGTTTCCGTCGATATCGCCCGGGCGGCGGTAGATTGCGCTAAATACGTGGCCGCACAGATAAATCCTCGGATGCCCAGGACCATCGGAGATGCCCTCGTACATATTGACAAGATCCATGGTGCTGTTGAGGTCGACGAGCCGCTGCACGAGGTCCGCCCGCCGGAACTCTCGGATATCGACATCGCGATCGGACGGTTTATCGCGGAGATGATCGATGATGGTGCGACACTTCAGATGGGGATCGGGTCCATTCCCAACGCGGTGCTTGCCGCCTTGCATAATCACAAGGACCTTGGAATTCATACAGAAATGTTCTCCGACGGCCTGATCGACCTTATCGAAAAGGGAATCGTAAACGGTTCCAAGAAGGCCAAACATCCGGGCAAGATCGTCTCGGGCTTCGTGATGGGAACGCGTCGGCTGTACGACTTCATCGACGATAATCCGCAGGTTCTCATGCTCGATATCGCCTACGTGAATGACACCGCGGTCATCCGCCGAAATCCGAAAGTGACAGCCATCAACAGCGCGATCGAGGTCGATCTCACCGGACAGGTGTGCGCCGATTCGATCGGCACGCGGCAATATTCAGGCGTAGGCGGTCAGATGGACTTCATCCGCGGAGCATCGCTTTCCGAAGGCGGAAAACCCATCATAGCCCTGCCCTCGGTCACATCCCGCGGCGAAAGCAAGATCGTTCCGTTCCTAAAACAAGGGGCCGGCGTCGTCACCACGCGTGCTCACGTCCATTACATCGTCACCGAATACGGCGTAGCATATCTTTACGGCAAGAACATGCGGCAGCGTGCCGCGGAGCTCATCCGCATCGCGCATCCCGACCACCGCGAAGCCCTCGAACGCGCGGCGTTTGAACGCTTTGGCCGCTGAGCCGTATAATTTAGATAGATGCTATTTCAGATATTCGCTTATACACTCGAGAGGTTATTAAAATGTCAGAATTAAAGGATGCAGTTATTATTAGCGCGGCACGCACGCCGACCGGCAAATTTCAGGGAGCTCTTAAGGGATTTACCGCTCCGGACCTCGGCGCGATCGCTATCAAAGAAGCAGTAAAACGCGCCGGTATCGAACCGGTGGATGTAAATGAAGTTATTATGGGCTGTGTTGTCCAGGCCGGCGTCGGACAGGCTCCGGCCCGCCAGGCTGCACTCAAGGCAGACCTTCCGCCCGAAGTTTCCGCTTTGACCGTCAACATGGTCTGCGGCTCCGGCCTCCGCGCGGTCGCTCTCGCGTCGCAGGCCGTCCAACTCGGCGATTCCGAGGTTGTAGTTGCGGGCGGTATGGAGTCGATGTCCAATATCCCGTATGCAATGCCGGGAGCACGCGACGGCTACCGTATGGGCAATCAGACCGTGACTGACCTGATGATCCACGACGGCCTTTGGTGCCCATTCGAAAATTGGCACATGGGCAACACCGGCGAGTTGGTCGCTGAGAAATACGAGATCACTCGCGAAGAGCAGGACAGTTTTGCCTTCAATTCTCACCGCAAAGCCGCCGAAGCCCAGGCCGAAGGCAGATTCAAGGACGAGATCGTTCCCATCGAGATCCCGCAGAAAAAAGGCGAACCTGTCATTCTCGATTATGACGAGCCCGTCCGTCCCGATACAACCGTCGAAGGGCTCTCCAAACTGCGTCCGGCATTCAAGAAAGACGGTGGCACGGTCACGGCCGGCAATGCTCCGGGCGTCAACGACGGAGCTTCGGCAATTGTCGTCACCTCAGCCGCGAAGGCGAAGGAACTTGGCGTCGAACCGCTGGCGCGCGTCGTCGCGTCGGCGACCTCGGGGATCGAGCCCAAAATGATCATGATGGCGCCTGTCCAGGGCGTGCTGAATGTACTCGAAAAAGCTGGCTGGAAGATGGAAGACGTTGACCTCTTTGAGCTAAACGAAGCATTTTCCGTGCAGGCATTGGGCGTTATGATGGAACTGGGCCTGGAAATGGAAAAGGTCAATGTCAACGGCGGTGCGGTCGCTCTCGGACACGCGATCGGAAATTCCGGCGGGCGCATTCTCACCACACTCCTTTATGAAATGAAGCGTCGCGATGCCAAGAAGGGAATTGCCGCACTTTGTCTCGGCGGCGGAAACTCCGTGGCTCTGGCTGTCGAACGCGACTAACTTGATTTTTGCAACAATTTCGCCAAGGCCAGCGTATCTTTCGATGAAGGCTATGCCGGCCAAACCCTAAATTGCGAGGTAATCGATGTCACCCAGAGAACACAACAGGCTCGTAGGGATCTTCCTGATGGCACACGGGGCGCTGCAGGCGGTCGTGATGGTATTTATCTGTATTATCTACCTCGTGATGGGATCCGCTATTTTTGTCAGTGCCCGCGGATCCGAAGGCCAGATGGTAGGCGTGATATTCATCGCCGCCATTGCTTTCGTTGCCGTCTTTTCGCTGATATTCATTCTGCCGCAGATAATCGGCGGATATAAGCTCTGGAAGGAAAAGCCGTCGGCACGCGGCTGGGGAATTGCCGCGAGCATCATCTCGCTTCTGTCGTTCCCGCTGGGTACCGCCGCCGGTGTGTACGGCCTATGGTTCCTGTTCGGCGACCTCGGAAAGCAGTTCTATCTCGGCGGACGGCCGCAAAATCAGTTTCCCGCTAATTTTCCGCCGCCCGGAAACTGGCAGTAAAGGTTAATTTATCAGAACTTCTAAACATCGAGCGAAAGGTTAATTCTTTTCGCTCGTTTGTTTTAATGCCTGAATTCGATTATTTTTTAGTATCGATCAAACACTTTTTTAACACGAGGAATAATTAAAATGGCTGAAATTATTGGAGTGATCGGCGCCGGCACGATGGGCAACGGCATTGCTCAAACCGCCGCTGCTGCCGGTTTCGATGTGATAATGTGCGACATTAGCGAGGAGTTTGTCTCACGCGGGCTCGCGAATATCGGTAAAAGCCTCGACCGTTTCGTAAAGAAGGAAACGATGACCGAAGAGCAAAAGTCGGAGGTCCTCGGGCGGATACGAACAGTAACGAGTCTCGAAGAACTCAAAGACTGCTCGCTCATTGTCGAGGCAGCGACCGAGAATTTTGAGATAAAACGCGACATCTTTCAGAAACTGGACGGAATTTGCGGCCCGGACACAATACTCTCGTCGAACACGTCGTCGATCTCGATCACAAAGATCGCCGGCGTGACAAAACGGCCGGACAAGGTGATCGGCATGCACTTCTTCAACCCGGTTCCGCTTATGAAACTGGTTGAAGTTATCCGCGGAATTGCAACATCCGATGAGACTTACGCGCAGGTGAAGTCGCTATCGGAACAGCTCGGCAAGGTTCCGGTCGAATGCAACGATTCGCCGGGGTTCGTTTCGAACCGCGTGCTGATGCCGATGATCAATGAGGCGATATTCACGCTTCACGAAGGCGTCGCCACCCGCGAAGCGATCGACGAGATAATGAAACTCGGAATGAACCATCCGATGGGCCCGCTCACGCTCGCTGACTTTATCGGGCTTGATGTCTGTCTGGCGATCATGAATGTGCTGCACGAAGGTCTTGGCGATCCGAAATATCGTCCGTGCCCGCTGCTTAAAAAATACGTCGACGCCGGCTGGTTAGGCCGCAAGAGTGGCAAAGGCTTCTACGACTATCAGTGACCGCACGGCGGTTTAATACGGAACCGATCGGGCGCCCGGCTACTGTTCGGGCGCCCGACGAGTGATCCGGCCCTTAAAATAACAACGGTTAGCCAAAGAGTAATTTCGCACGAGTTACCGCCTGCCCGGTCGGAAACGTCCCGATCGAATCCCGGCGCACTTATCCGCTTGCAAATGCATCTCAACCATCAGACGGCCAAGGGCTTATCGCCCGTGGTTAAACTATTTGCATCTGCTGTGCGTAATATTGGATGGCTTCGATCTTACTTCTAAACAAAGGAAATTTTATGCGGAAATTTATTGCCTTATTTACGGCTGCGCTCTGCCTTGTATCTGCAGCGATCGCTCAGGTGAAGGTCGCTCCGCTCGATATCAAGGAGCGTACGCTTTCAAACGGCCTTCGCGTCGTGACGCTTCGCGACAATACAAGCCCGACCGTCTCGCTGCACGTCTGGTACGACGTCGGCGGCAAGAACGACCCGCCGGGCCGTTCGGGCTTCGCTCATATGTTCGAGCATATGATGTTCAAATCGACCAAGAACATGCCGAACGAGAAAATGGACCGGCTGACGGAGGACGTCGGCGGTTTCAACAACGCTTCGACCTGGCCGGATTTCACCAATTATTACGAGGTCGTCCCGTCGAATCATCTCGAACCCCTGCTGTGGGCAGAGGCCGACCGCATGGTCAACCTCAACGTGGACGAAGCGAACTTTGCGTCGGAACGCGAAGTTGTAAAGGAAGAATACCGGCAGGGCGTGCTCGCACCGCCGTACGGCAAGTTTTACTGGCTGCTGGACGAACTTACGTTCCAGAAACACCCGTATAAACGCGGCGTGATCGGCAACCTGGACGAACTCAGCGCGGCGACCCGTGCGGACGCTGAGAAGTTCTACAAGGACTATTACCGGCCGGACAACGCTGTCCTTATCGTCGTCGGCGATTTCGAACAGAAGCAGCTTGACGGCTGGATAGACAAATATTTTGGCAGCATCCCGAAACCATCCGACGCCATCAGGCGCGTGACCGAGGTTGAGCCCGAATGGACCAGCGAACGGCGTTATAACGAATTCGGCCCGCGCGTCCCGTTTGCGGCAACCGCGATCGTCTATCGGGCCCCAAAAACAACGAGCCCCGACATTCCTGCTCTCAGGCTTGCCGCTTCGATCCTTTCCGACGGCGCAAGTTCCAGGCTGTACCAGTCGCTGATACGTGAACAGGAGATCGCCCAGCAGGCGGACCTTGACCTTGAACTCAATACAGAAGGCGGCCGTATGTCCTTCGTTGCCATCGGCTCGCAAAAGGGAACTTCCGAAAATCTTGAAAAAGCGATGCTGGCCGAGCTGAAGAAGGTCCAGGACAAAGGCGTTACCGCGAAAGAATTGGAAAAGGCTAAGAACCAGTTGATCTCGCGAGCGGTCAGGGCACGGGAAACGAATGACGGCAAGGCGATCGCCATCGAACGGGCCGTTGCATATCAGAACGACCCCAAAGCCGTGAACACCGAGGTTTCCAAACTGCAGGCGGTCAAGGCCGCGGATATCCAGCGCGTTATGAAACAGTATTTCAAAGACAACAACCGTGTTGTCATTTATTACAACCAGGCAAAGGCCCCGGAGGCACAGAAATGAACTACGTGAATCGATCAATAAAACGAATCGCCCTGCCGGCCCTGGTGTTTGCTGTTGTCGGTACGTTTATCGGAGTCGGGGCATCAACGCTGAAAGCGCAGGACATCGTTCCCAAACCCGGCCCGGCACGCTCCGTTAACATTCCGGCCGCTAAAGAAACTAAGCTTAAGAACGGATTGACCGTCGCGGTCGTCGAAAAACGCGATGTCCCGCTGGTAACGGTCCAGCTTTTGGTACGGGCAGGCGCTTCGACGGAATCTATGGACAAAGCCGGGCTGGCAAGCCTCACCGCGTCGATGCTGACCAAGGGCACGAAAACCCGTTCGGCCAATCAGATCGCCGAAGAAGTCGAATTTCTCGGAGGCTCTATCTATTCGGGAGCCGGCTGGAATAATTCAGCGGTTACCGTCTCGGTGACCTCGGACAAGATCGGCCAGGCGATGGAGATCCTTGCGGACGTTGTGCTGAATCCGACTTTTACGCAATCGGAGCTGGATCTGCTTCGGTCGCAGGCGATCGACGGCCTGACATACGACCTGACGCAGCCCGGATTTCTCACGACGTATGTTGCGAGCAAATATGCATTCAACGAGCATCCGGCGGGCGGAACACCCGACAGCCTGAACAGCATTTCGCGTGACGACATCGTCCGGTTCCACTCGCAGCGATACGAGCCTGCGAATTCGTACCTCATCTTTGCCGGTGATATCACCGCGGCGAAGGCCAATGAATTGGCGCAGAAGCTATTCGGCGGCTGGCCGGGCAACAGCGCCGCCAAGAAGGAGGCGGGACTTAAGCTGCTCGACAGCCTCGGGACGCCCAAGGACAAGGAACCTGCTGCCTCTGCCGCGGACAATGGGATCAGATTCCTGATCGTTGACCTGCCGAATGCGGGCCAGGCGTCCGTTGCATACAATCGACATGTTGGCCACGGACGTTCGCAGGTAGTGGATAATTCGATCCGTCCATCGGACGAATATTTTCCCGCAACGGTCCTTAATTCGCTGCTCGGCGGCGGCTATTCTTCGCGTCTGAATCAGGAGATCCGCATCAAACGCGGCCTCAGCTACGGCGCGGGCAGCGGTTTTGCCTGGCGTTGGGACGGCTCGAATTTCTCGACCCGGACACAGACCAAGAACGAGTCCGCACCCGAGGTCGCGGAACTTGTCCTTGCGGAGATCAAACGCCTGACCAGCGGCGAGATCCAGGATAGCGAGCTCGACCCGAGGAAATCGGTTCTGACCGGCGGATTTGGAAGAAATATCGAAACGACCGGCGGTTTGGTGAATGCGCTGGCCGATCTGTACACCTTCGATCTTCCGGCGAGCGAACTTAACCGTTACATGTCGGCGGTGAACGCCGTTACGGACCGCCAGATACGCGACTTCGCCTCTGCCAACCTGATCGGCGGCGACATCATCATTGTCGGCGATTACGCCAAGTTCAAGGATGACCTCGCAAAGCGGTTTCCCGGAGCAAAGTTTGACGTGGTCAAAGCCGATGATCTGGACATAACCAAAGACAGCCTTCGCAAGTAAACTTGACGTAATGGCTCAGGTGTCGATCATGCGACCCCTGAGCCATTACTTTAACAAACCGCCCGCTAAATTCACGAAACGCCGTAAAACTGGTAAATTAGAGTTTTCAAACGGCTACGCGAATATAGCGGGCAGATCTATTTTTATGCACAAGAACCTTCGTTCGTTTCTGGACCAGCTAAAGAACGAAAATGAATTGATCGAGATCACAACCGGGGTCGATCCGTATCTCGAGCTCGCTGAGATCCATCGGCGGGTCATCGAAGAGCAGGGGAAGGCCCTGATGTTCACGAACGTGAAAGGCTCTTCGTTTCCGGTGGTGACGAACATGTTCGGCACGATCAAACGTATTGAATTGGCGTTCGGCAAAAAACCGCAGGAATTCGTTCGCCGCGCAGTCGAGATGGTCGAGGTGCTTCTGCCGCCCAGGCCCGCTGAGCTCTGGAAATACCGGGATCTCGGGCTGACCGCTTTGAAGCTGGGGACAAAACGGGTCAAGCGGGCGCCGGTCCTTGAGTCGAAGCAGGCGTCCGTCGACCTCGAAGCTCTGCCGTTCATCCAGCTGTGGCACGAAGACGGCGGCCATTTTAACACGCTGCCGCTGGTCTATACCGAAAGCCCGGTTACGGGCAAGCATAACCTTGGCATTTACAGAATGCAGCGGTACGACAAACGCACGACCGGAATGCACTGGCAGATAGGAAAAGGCGGCGGATTCCACTATTACGAGGCCGAACAACAGGGCCGTCCGCTGCCCGTCACCGTGTTTCTGGGCGGTTCGCCCGCAATGATCCTTTCCGCGATCGCTCCGCTGCCGGAAGACGTGCCGGAACTGGTCCTGGCGTCACTGCTTGCCGACGGCAAGATCGCGACGGTGGAAAACCCGGACGGCGGCCACAGGTTGATCGCCGAAGCAGAATTTGCGATCTGCGGCCATGTCGATCCGCACACGCGGAAACCGGAAGGCCCGTTCGGCGACCATTACGGATATTATTCGCTCACGCACGATTATCCGGTCTTTACGGCGGACGCCGTCTATCATCGCAAGGACGCGATATATCCGGCGACGGTCGTCGGAAAGCCGCGACAGGAAGACTTTTTCATCGGCGATTACCTGCAGGAGCTTCTATCACCGCTGTTTCCGGTCGTTATGCCGGCAGTGAGGGACCTTTGGAGCTACGGCGAAACCGGGTTTCATTCGCTCGCGGCCGCGGTCGTCAAGGAACGCTTTGCCCGCGAAGGCCTATCGGCCGGATTTCGCATTTTGGGCGAGGGACAGCTCGCCTTGACCAAATTTTTGCTGCTTACCGATAAGCCGCAGGACCTGACCGATTTTCGGTCGCTGTTGGAACACATCCTCGCACGTGCCGAATGGCACCGCGACCTTTTTATATTCAGCCAAACGGCCTTTGACACGCTGGATTATGCCAGCGGCAAGATCAATCACGGCAGCAAGGCCATCCTGATGGGCATGGGCGATGCAAAACGTGATCTGCCGGGCGAATATAAAGGGGAATTGCCGCAGGGAATTCGGCGCGTCGAACCGTTCTGCCGCGGATGCCTCGTGATCGAAGGCCCGGATTTCAGCTCGGAACCCGAACTCGCGAAACGCGTCGCCGAATCAGGAAGGTTCGGAGACTGGCAGCTTCTGGTCCTGCACGACAACGCCGATCATGCAGCGTCCGCCGACAAGTTCCTCTGGGCGACATGGACGCGGTTCGATCCGGCATCGGACATACATGCAAAATCAGTGTCCGTAAAAAATAACCACATCGGATACACCGCCCCGATCGTGATAGACGCCCGCATGAAACCCTGGTACCCGGCCGAGGTCGAACCACGCGAGGATATCGTTCGGCTTGTGGACGAAAAATGGAACAGCTACTTTCACCGGTCGTAAAATAGAAATATGAAAAAATGGCTCATCCGATTAGCTTTGTTCCTTCTGGCGGTATTCCTGGTGGGCCTGACCGCGCTCGGATACGCATATTTTATCGAGCCGCGACGGCTTGTGATGAACGAACAGGGAATCAAGGTCCCACATTTTAGCCCCGCGCTCAACGGGCTCAAGATCGTCGCCATCGCCGACATTCACGGCGGGTCGAACCACGTCACCGAAGAACGGCTGCGACAGCTCGTATTAATGGCGAACGCCGAAAAACCCGACCTGATCGTCTTGCTGGGCGACTATATTTCGGAGGTCAAATTCAAAAGTAAAGACCTCCGAATGCCGGTCGAAACGATCGCCCACAATCTTCGCGGGTTTGAGGCGAAATACGGGACGTACGCCGTTATCGGCAATCACGACTGGTGGTGGGACGAAAAACGGGTGGTCACGGAATTCGAGGCCGCCGGTATCAAAGTACTGGAGAACAAGGTTGTGCCGATCGACATAAACGGCGAAACATTGCATCTTTGGGGAATTGAAGATTATTGGAAAGCTCGGAGAGTGCCATTGGCAGAAACGTACGACACGATATCGAAGAGATCGAACGTGATCGCCGTCACCCACAATCCTGACTCGATATTAAAGACACCCGAAGGAATTTCGCTGATGATCGCCGGTCATTCGCATGGCGGGCAAGTTCGTTTGCCGATCATCGGTGCCCAAGCTTGGGTAAACGACCCGCGATTCATGGCAGGAGAAATAGTGGTCGATCAAAAACATTTGTTCGTTACCACTGGCATAGGGTGCAGCGGTCCTCAACTGCGGTTCGGAGTACCGCCAGAGATAGCAGTGCTTACCATCAATTCGCTCGATCAATGAATCGCACCCGAACGTTTCTAATCGCCCTGCTTTCCGCGTTTGCACTTGGCCTGCTGTGCCTGGCATACGCATATTTTATCGAACCAAACCGCTTGGCAGTGACGCGCGAGGTCGTCCGGATCAAGGGTTGGGACCCTGCATTTGACGGGATAAAGATCGTCGCCATCTCCGATATCCACGGCGGCTCGAACGGCGGCTCCGTGGAAATGATGCGGCGTCTGGTAAAGACGGCAAATACTGAAAACGCAGACGTTATCGTCTTGCTCGGCGATTACGTGTCCAACAATAACGACCACACTTCGATCCGTATGCCCATGTCCGTTATCGCGGAAAACCTGAGCGGCCTGCGTGCAAAATCAGGCGTTTACGCCGTTTTGGGCAACCACGATGGCTGGTACGGAAATGACACGGTGGCGTCGTCGCTCGAAGGTGCCGGGATCACAGTTTTGCAGAACGAGGTAGCGGTTATCGAGCAAAACGGGCGGAAGCTGCGTATTTTTGGGATGCGCGACCACCTGCATATGGGGTCGTGGTACACGTTCGATGCAGACATGCGTGCAGCCGCAGCCAGATATGAGCAAACCGGCGATATGATCGTCCTGCAGCACAGCCCCGACGTTTTCCCCGTTTTAAATGCCTTTCACACGTTCGGCCCGAGCTTTAAGCTTATGTTTGCGGGCCACACGCACGGCGGACAGGTGTGGCTGCCCATCATCGGCTCGCCGGTCGTCCCCTCATCGTTTGGCCAGAAATATGCACGCGGCCATATTCAGGAAGACAGAGCCCATATGTTCGTAACGACCGGCATCGGAACGAGCATCCTGCCTTTTAGATTTCTGATGCCGCCCGAGATCGCTGTCATTACTATCAAGTCAGAAGAATAGTGGCTCAGTTCCGAAGAAATGATCTCACCCTGGCGAGATCCCCATCATTTTTTGCAGGCGTCAGCCCCAAAATGCGGCACATCAGTTCATAGATATGGATATTCTCGAAGGGTTCGACGACCTTGCCTTTCTTAAATGCCTTTCCGTGACCAATGAATATCGCCCTCATCGATTCGTAGCGGTTATCATACCCATGAGCACCGCGAAGCTGCGAAAATTCCGCTCGTTTCTTCTGGCCTTCATACCGTTCGCGGCTGGTCATGAACCAGCCTTCGTCCGCCGAACAAATGATCGGTGCGATCCGGCTGCTGTCTCTATAATGCAGGCGTTCCGGGATCTCGGACTTGCGCCAGCAAGTTGCGTGTTGTATCGAGGTTAACCCCGCCATGATGGACTCTTCTTCGCCGGGCTTCGGGAAGATCTGAACTATCTCGCCCGTCCAGAGAATGCGTTCGGTTTTAGATGCGTCCAGTACATCATCCATTAAAACGGCATTTTGCTGATCGACCGTGGCCATGCCGTGATCGGAAACAATGATCAAATTGACCTGTTTTTCGATCTTTCGGACCCTCAAACCGTCGAGCAGCCGTTTTAACGCTGTGTCCACCTTCAGCACTGCTTCGCGCGTCTCGGCGGAATCGGGCGAGTATCGGTGGCCAGCGTCGTCGGCGTCACTGAAATACATTGTGAACACAGTCGGGCGTTTCTCCTTGGGCAGATCGAGCCATCCGAGGACCGTATCAACGCGTTCTTCATGAGGCGTCTCGTGGACGTACTCTTTCCAGAAACTCGGCCGAATACCCTTTATTGGAGCTTCAGTACCCGGAAAAAAGAACGCTGCCGCCCGATGATCCTGTGTCTCGGCGGTAACCCAGATGGGCTCACCCAGCCACCATCGCGGATTCTGCACCTCCTCACGCTTACCTAGCGAAAACGTCGTCCCAAAATCCCAAATATTGTTTTCGATTATGCCGTGGTGTGCGGGATAAAGCCCTGTCGCGATCGTATAGTGATTCGGAAACGTCTTCGTGGGGAACGAGGGGATCATCCACTTTGCTCGGACTCCGTTCTTTGCAAGGGATTTAAGGGTTTTGGCTTCAAACTTCTCGGGATAATCATAGCGAAACCCGTCGAGCGAAATGAGGACGACCGTCGGCCTCAGATCGCGTATCGGCGCCTGCGCAATTGCCGCTGCCGAGAATGACAAAACGACGGCTACAAGAACTGAAGTGAATAGACGCCCGCACTTTCTAGACACCTTTAACAATAACCTCTGATTTTATGGAATTTGCTATGAAGCATCCGTCATGAGCGGCATGATGCAGCTCGGTAATCTCGGCTTCCGTAGGGATCGAATCGCCCGTCCATTCTATTGTTGGATCCAGCGTGATCCTCGAGATCCATTCCTTGCCGTCGTGGCCTTTGGTCATTTCGCCGAAGGCAGTATCCGTATATGAAGAGACCACGAAACCCTTTCGCGAAGCCAGCCACAAGAATGTCAGCATATGGCACGCCGATGCGGCGGCCACAAGAGCCTCTTCCGGATCAACCGCAGCTTCGACGGAATACGGAATACGCACCGCGTGGGGAGACGAAGACGCAGATACCTCCACGCCGCCGTCGAACGACCACGTGTGGCCGCGAGTGTAACGGCCCTTTACAAATTCGTTCAACGCGTCGTTCGTCCAAGTGATCGTTGTTGTATAAGTGGACATAGTGCTAATTGTTCTTGTTATGGCCTTAACCTATATAACATTCGCGGAAAAGGAATGGTCTCGCGAACGTGCTCGATGCCGCACATCCACGCGGTACAGCGTTCGATGCCCATGCCGAATCCCGCGTGCGGAACACTGCCGTAGCGGCGAAGGTCCAAGTACCACTCGAAGATCTCCTGCGGCAGTTCATGCTTTTTGAGCTGTTCCTCCAGGTATTCAAGCGAAGTGGCGCGCTCGCCGCCGCCGATGATCTCGCCGTAGCCTTCCGGAGCCAGAAGGTCGATACCGAGCGCAAGCTCAGGCCGTTCCTTATCGACCTCGAAATAAAAGCCCTTTATCGCGGCCGGGAAGTGGTGAACAAAAACGGGTTTTCCGAATTGGTTTGACAGATACGTCTCATCCGGAGCACCGAAATCGCCGCCCCATTCAAACCTGTTTTCCAATTCGCCTTTCTGATGGCCCTCCTGCAGCATCTCGACCGCCTTGTCATAATGCAGTCTCGGAAACGGGGAGGATATAGCTTCCAGCTTTGAGATATCTCGTTCCAGAACTTCTAGTTCCTGCCGGCGATCGTTGAGGACACGATCCACGATCGCAAGGATCAGTCCTTCCCCAAGGTCCATCATGTCATCAAGATGTGCATATGCAACCTCGGGTTCGACCATCCAGAATTCGGTCAAATGGCGGCGTGTCTTCGACTTCTCGGCACGGAACGTCGGTCCGAAGGCATAAGATTTACCAAACGCCGCCGCTGTCGCCTCATTGTAAAGCTGTCCGGATTGGGTAAGATAGGCCTTGTCATCGCCAAAATAATCGACCTCAAACAGCGTCGTCGTGCCTTCGCAGGCTGCCGGCGTAAAGATCGGCGTATCGGCCAGGATAAAACCAAGGTCGTCGAAATAATCGCGAGTCGCTTTAATGACCGTGTGACGCACCTTCAGGACAGCGTTCTGGCGACGTGACCGGATCCAGAGGTGCCGGTGATCCATCAGAAATTCCGTCCCGTGTTCTTTCGGCGTGATCGGATAATCGTGAACGTTCTGTAGTATATCTACGTTCTTTACATCGATCTCGACACCTATAGGCGATCGCGTGTCTTCCTTCACGGTGCCGGTAACGATAATAGAAGATTCCTGTCCTGCAGACTTTGCCCGCTCGAAAACCTCCTCGTCATTCCCCTTGAAAACGACGCATTGGACGATTCCCGTTCCATCGCGGAGCTGCAAAAATACCAGTTTTCCGCTTGAACGCGTCTTGTACAGCCAGCCCTTAAGCGTGACTTCCTCACCGATATGATCCTTAAGCTGATTAATGTAAGTTTGTTTCATTGTTAAAAGAGTGTCGTAAAGGACTGATTTTACCGAATTTCCGCGATAGTTCCAAAGTGCGGCGGTTTGACAATTTCTAATGTCAATCGCAGACTCGTTTTAGGTGGCCGAGGAGAAAAAAAAGAAAAAGAAGATCAATTATTCCAGCGCCTGGGCTGAAGCTCGAGGCCTAATATGGAAAGCGCGATGGCGGCTGTTTGTAGGCAGCATATTAATGCTGGTTACACGGCTTGCCGGAATGGTTCTGCCTGCGTCGACCAAGTACATTGGCGACGAAGTCTTTGTAAAACAAAGATACGACCTGATCAAATGGATCGCCCTCGCGATCGGCATTTCGACGCTGATCCAGGGTGTGACGTCGTTCGCACTGTAACAGATCCTCGGCGTTGCTGCACAGCGAGCGATCACGGAAATGCGTAAACGGGTTCAGAGTCATATCGAGCGCCTGCCAATATCCTATTTCGATTCGACGCAAAGCGGCCAATTGATATCGCGTATCATGAACGATGCGGAAGGCATCCGAAACCTGCTTGGTACCGGATTGGGACAGATCCTCGGAAGTGTCGTCACTGCGTCCATCGCAGTGTTTGTACTTTTTTATCTGAATTGGCAGCTAACGGTCGCGACGCTTGTCGTGCTTGTCCTGTTCGGCGGCGTCCTTGCGTACGCCTTCAAGAAATTGCGACCGATCTTTCGTGAACGCGGGGAAATTACTGCACAGGTCACCGGCCGACTGGGTGAATCGCTGGGCGGCATCCGAATTGTAAAGGCCTACACTGCCGAAAAACGCGAAGAGCTTTCCTTTGCCCGTGGCGCTCACCGGCTGTTTCGCAACATCGCAAAATCGCTGACAGGCGTATCGGCGGTGGGGTCCTTTTCGTCGATTGTGATCGGTGCGGTCGCGGTCGTTATGAT
>JAEZIT010000096.1 GCA_023436495.1 Acidobacteriota bacterium | reverse complement strand
GCATAGTGCCCTGGCTGAAAACTCTCGATTCGTCGGTTGCAGCGGTGAATCAAGGCGGAAAACGAAAAGGCGCGGCCTGTGTTTATCTGGAAACCTGGCACGCCGATATCGAGGATTTCCTCGAATTAAAGGACAATACCGGTGACGAGGCTCGCCGTACATATAACCTGAATCTCGCTAATTGGATCCCGGACCTGTTCATGGAACGCGTACAGGCGGATGCGATGTGGTCGCTATTCGACCCGAAGGAAGTCCCGCATTTCCCCGATCTTTACGGAAAGGAATTTGAAGCGGCGTATCTTGCTGCAGAAGAAAGCGGGTCGTATGTGCGGCAGGTCAAAGCACGGGACCTATATGCCCGTATGATGCGGACGTTGGCGCAGACGGGCAACGGCTGGATGACCTTTAAGGACGCAAGCAACAGCAAATCGAACCAGACCGCAATGCCGGAGAATGTCATTCACCTGTCAAATCTCTGCACTGAGATCGTCGAGGTAACATCGCCGGACGAGACGGCTGTCTGCAATCTCGGTTCCATCAACGTTGCCAGATATATCAAGAACGGCGAATTCGATTTCGAAAAGCTGCGGCAGAATGTCCGCGTCGCCGTTCGCCAACTTGATCGCGTCATCGACCTTAATTTTTACGCGATCCCGAGCACCGCCGCTTCGAACAGCCGCTGGCGAAATATAGGCTTGGGGCTAATGGGCCTGCAGGACGTTTTCTTCCAACTGCGTTTGCCGTTCGATTCCGAAGAGGCACGCAGGATCTCTACAAAGATCCAGGAAGAGATATATTATGCGGCGCTCGACGCTTCGTGTGAATTGGCCAAAACGCTCGGTGCGCACCCTGCGTTCGCTGAAACGCGAGCAGCAAAAGGCGACCTGCAGTTCGACCTCTGGGGCGTCGTTCCCGAAGACCGCGAACGCTGGAATGCGCTTCGCGAAAAGATCAAGGCTCACGGGCTTCGCAACAGTTTAATGATAGCGATCGCTCCGACCGCGACGATCGCATCGATCGCCGGCTGTTACGAGTGTATAGAACCTCAGGTATCTAACCTGTTCAAACGCGAAACGCTTTCAGGCGACTTTGTACAGGTCAATAAATACCTGGTCAAGGAACTGAAAGACGCCGGACTTTGGACCGACGACATCCGTCAGAAAATAAAACGCAGCGAAGGCTCCGTTCAGGAGATCGATGAATTCTCCGACGAACTGAAGGCCATTTACCGCACGGCGTGGGAGATCCCGATGCGGTCGCTGATCGACATGATGGCCGAGCGAGGCGCGTATATCGATCAATCGGCGTCGCTGAATCTGTTCATGGAGAGCCCGAACATCGGGAAGCTTTCGTCGATGTACATGTACGCGTGGCAGAAGGGGCTGAAGACGACCTATTACCTACGCTCGAGGCCAGCTACTCGCATCGCACAGGTCTCCGCCGGTGAAAACACTGCTGCGGCCGCTGAACCGAAAAAGGAATACACCGATCAGGAAGCACTAATGTGCTCGCTAGAAAATCCGGAAGCATGCGAGGCGTGTCAGTGATCGGCCTGCAACGGCTAAATAATAGAGGAATAAGATGATATTAGAACCAGGATTCAACTTGACCCTTCGCCCGATGAAGTACCCGCATTTTTACGAGATGTACAAGAATGCGATCAAGAACACGTGGACCGTCGAAGAAGTCGATTTTTCGATGGATGTGAACGACCTGCGTTCGAAGATGACGCCGGCGGAACGTCATCTGATCAACCGGTTAGTGGCGTTTTTCGCGACGGGCGATTCGATCGTTGCGAACAACCTCGTGCTAAATCTGTACAAGCACATCAATTCGCCCGAAGCGCGCATGTACCTGTCGCGGCAGCTGTATGAAGAGGCGCTGCACGTACAGTTCTACCTGACCCTGCTCGATACATATATTCCCGACGTGGCCGAACGCGAACAGGCTTTTGCCGCGGTCGAGAACATTCCCTCGATCCGCAAAAAAGCCCAGTTCTGCCTGAAATGGATAGATACGATCCAGGATCTCGATAAGCTCGAAACCAAGGACCAGCGGCGGCAGTTTCTGCTGAACCTGATCTGTTTCGCCGCCTGTATCGAAGGCCTTTTCTTCTTCGCTGCTTTCGCTTACGTATATTTCCTTCGTTCCAAAGGTTTACTTCACGGTTTGGCTTCGGGAACGAACTGGGTCTTCCGTGACGAGTCGGCCCACATGAACTTCGCGTTCGAGGTAGTCAAGAAAGTCCGTTCTGAAGAAGCAGACCTGTTCGATGAAACCCTTAAAAGGCAGATAGTCGAAATGCTTGACGAAGCCGTCGAGTGTGAGCTGCAGTTTGCCGAAGACCTTCTCAGCGGCGGCGTTCCGGGCCTGTCCGTAAAAGATATGCGCCAGTACCTAGAGTTTATCGCCGACCAGCGCCTTGCAATGCTTGGGCTGCAAAAGGTTTATAATTCGAAGAACCCATTCTCGTTCATGGACCTGCAGGACGTGCAGGAACTCGCAAACTTTTTCGAACGTCGGGTTTCGGCGTACCAGGTTGCAGTTGCCGGCGATGTGAGTTTTAATGAGGCGTTTTAATTAATAGACGCCTCATATGAAAAGATTCGTATCCCTCTATACGACGATCGGGGTTATAGGCCTGGCAGCCGCGCTGATCGGATTTTCTAAAACATTTATATTTCCGGTTGCTACCGGATCTTTCGGCGCGCCGATGATCGTTTACGTTCACGGTGCGTTCACTTTTTCCTGGGTCATTTTATTTCTGGTCCAGGCTCTGCTTATCAAGGCCGAGAATTGGAGTACGCATTTCAAACTAGGGGTCATCGGCGCGCTCGCAGCGGTGGGAACGGGCCTGACGATGCCGCTCGTCGGCAAGTTTCAGGTCGAGCGCGAACTCGCTCTCGGTTTCGGCGAAATAGCGATCTCTTCGATTCTGGGGACGGTGTCGGCAGCAGTTTTATTTCTTGGATTTGTTGCCGCGGCACTTTGGAACCGCAATAGGCCCGAGGTCCACAAGCGTCTAATGCTGATCGCGACGATCCATGTCTTGTGGCCGGCGTGGTTTCGCTTCCGTCATTATTTCCCGAGCGTACAGCCGCCTGAGATCTGGTTCGCGCTGCTCGCTGCGGATTCGCTCTTTATCCTCGCCTGGATCTGGGATTACCGGCAAAACGGCCGCGTCCATCCGGTATTGCTGTGGGGCAGCCTCTTTGTCATCGCCGACCATGTCTTCGAGACTTTCGCTTTCGGTTCGGGGCCGTGGGTCGCTGCATCCCAGTTTGTCTGGTCATTCTTTGAGCATTGAGTATCAAAAATGCTCATTATCGGGCCTGGTTTAACGTAAAGACTAAATACCGTAGAAAGATTTGAACTATTCGAGGCGTGTTTCCGCAACGGAAGCAGCGGCTTCGTTTTCGTCGCGGCGGGTCTTGAGCCACAATAAGTGGATCGTTACACCGATGCCGATGGCGGCCAGCAACGCGACCAGCCAGAGCCTCGCCGATACGAGATACATGCTGACCGAGAGCGTCACCCAGAGAAGCGAGATCGTCGTCGCTTTGTCGCGAACGGTCATACCGACGCCATCCGTGTAATTTTTGATGTATTGTCCGCACCACCTATTGGTAATCAGCCATGTGTGGAATTTTTCCGAGCTGCGGGAATAGCAGAATGCGGCAAGCAGCAGGAAGACGGTCGTCGGGACGAGCGGCAAGAACATACCCACAACACCGAGCGCGACGAACACGGTGCCGAAAAATATCAAAACTATCTTGCGGATGTCGAACATTGCAGCCTTTCGCCATTATACGGCTTTTTCCTGGCTAATGCCGAATGCGGCCGTAAGTCCTGACATTCCTCATTGTGGAAAAGGACATTTTAGGACCCTACATTAATACCACGCGCGGGATCGATCCCCGTCGCTGTCGTCATATGTAAATAATAACGAATGCAGTACATCGAATCGCTGAAAAGGATATTTTTCCCGTTCGACTTTCGCGTTAGTGAAGAGAGGCAAAAGATGACACAAAATTTCGGGTATCAACACAGCTTTCAAAAGGCTTTTCTGGCCACTGTTCTAGGCGTCTTATTCTGTAACGCGGCCTTGGGGCAAGGCGAAACTCAGGCCGTCGACAGCTCGGCTCTGACGAGCGTCAAATTGCCAGCAGGAGCGCAGCGGGTTAACGACGACAGCGTTCCGGCCGAGATCTCTCAGACAATGGAGATCATTGTTGCTCAAGGCGACGGAAAGCTGCGCCAGGGCAGATCCGAGGTATTGCTTTGGACCGGGTCACATTTGAAGCGGGCCGGTGCGAAGTCGATAACCGATCGTATGGCCGGCGCACTAACTTCCGCGGGCTGGAATTATGAGGTCAGCGGCACCGAGAACGGCATCACCTTTTTTTCGGTCGTAAGGACCGAACCGGACCGGCGCGGCATATTGGGTTTTTTTGGCGAGGCGGACGGCGCACTCGTATTCGCATGGACGGAAGTGCATTCCGCGGCCGCGCCTCAGCCGAATTCGGACGCGACAAACAAGGCCGGCAGCGGAAGCGTCAGCGAATACAGTTTTACGACGCCCGCTGGGTGGTCACGGAGCGATTCGCCCGGAAAGATCACCCTTACCAGCAGTGACGGTGAAAAGTCGCTCACCTTCCTTCCACCGACGGATTCGAGCGGAAATCTGGAACGGGATGCCGAGCGTATCCTCTGGCAGGTGTTCAAAGGCCACGGCCCGTGGTACGGGAACGGCTTCACTCCGGATTACGGAGTATTTGAAAGAGGCCGGACGGTTCAGGGGCTCGAGTACTTCCGCGCGTACCGATATGCAATGCGGAACGGCGATGACATGCTGTTCCCGCAATCCAGGTTTGACGCGAATATCCTTCTTGTGAAGCTAGGCGAAAAGGTAGCCGTAATCGTGGGACGCCAGCCTTTCCAATCAGATAACGCCATTGAATCGGCGGGCAGCGCTATCGATCTTTTGCTTTACGATCTGCGGTTCAAGAGCGTCAATCAGCCCTATGACCTGAAGGGCGAACTGCTGGGATCGTGGTCTGCGGCGAGCGGATCCGTGGCACTTGCATATACATTCAACGCGAACGGGACCTTCAATAAAGGAGGTGCGATCCAATTTCGCACGTCGCACGATGCCACCCGTGACAAGGTGACGACAACGAGCTACGGGATGACAGACAAATACAGCTTGGCGGGAAACGTGATCACACAGACCTACAAAAATACCGGTGAGGTCGTTAAATATAAGATCCGCGTTTACGAGACCAAGTACGATAAGGACCCGTGGCAGCGAAAGCTTGGATTTCTATCGGTCGCCGATCCGAATGGCGGGACCATCGTATTTAAGAGGAGCTAATAAATTGCTAAGTACCTAACAAGAAAGGCCACGGGGATATTTTCATTATCGGCGTGGCCTTTCGAACGGTTATGGGACTGGCCGAAGGATTCCGGCCGGCAAGGCAGCTTATAGGTCAATGTCGATCACAAGCTTTAGGTCATTAGTGTTTCGCGTAACAACGTGAAGCTGGAAATTGCGAAAACAATTGGCAATATGCAGCGTTACCTGATCACCCATTTCCTCATCCTGATCTTCGATAAGCTGCAGAAGTTCCCGGGCGATCTGGTCGGAGGGCTTGCTTGACTTGAATTGGTACATAAAGTTCATGTCGCCTTTGACCGTCAGGTGAAGATCCATTCCAAAATTTACGACATAGCTCCAAAACATTGTCTGGCCGAGTTTCTTGAACTGTCCCTCAATAGCGTTCAGTATTACGCCTTGGCCCTTTTTTAACGGACTTTTGGGCACTGCCTTTAATGCGTGCCCTATCCACAAATCGCCCTCGGTCCATGCGCTACTGTTGAACTTGAATCCGTAGCTTCCTGTTGCGTTAAGTTCGAACCCGATCATGTTTCCTCCGATTGATTTTCTGTACGAGAATCTAGTTTCCCGATTTCTTATCAGCGTAGACGTGAGCAATTTAAAGAATTTGCAGGATCCAGCGGCTACTACACCGGTTGACAGCGGATAAAGGGCAGTTAAGATGCGTCGCTTTTCGGAACCTGGGACAGGTCCACCGGCCCGAGAAAAAGCATTAAGTGCCCGCAGTTTTTGCAGATCCTTGCCATAGAAGGTTTCAGCGTCAGGTCCTTTTTCCCCAACCATCCTCCTGACCCGGCGCTTTTAATGCGGACGTGGGTCTCAAACGACGCGTAGTCATACGGTTGGGTCAGATCGGGACTTTCGCAAACGGCACATTTCATAATTCTTTAGCTTACGCTCTTCTCATTTTACCGACAAGCAATTATGATTTCTAAATAATGAACGGACAGATCACAGAATTCATAAAACATCACTATCGTCATTTTAATGCGGCGGCCTTGATCGACGCGGCAGAAGGCTATAAAAAGCATCTCGAGAACGGCGGCAAAATGATGATCACGCTCGCCGGGGCAATGTCCACGGCGGAGTTGGGATTGAGCCTTGCGGAAATGATCCGGCAGGACAAGGTACAGATCATTTCCTGCACCGGAGCAAACCTGGAGGAGGATCTTTTCAACCTCGTCGCGCACGACTTTTACGAACGCGTGCCCCATTATCGCGATCTTACGCCCGCGGACGAAGAGGATCTGCTCAGCCGCCATATGAACCGCGTGACAGACACGTGCATCCCTGAAATGGAAGCGATGCGCCGCCTCGAAAAGGCGATGGTCGATGTCTGGACCAAAGCCGACGCGGCAGGCGAACGGTATTTCCCGCACGAATTCATGTATCAGGTACTGCGTTCGGGCGTGCTCGAGGAACATTACCAGATCGATATTAAAGACTCGTGGATGTACGCCGCGATGGAGAATAACCTGCCTATGGTCGTGCCGGGTTGGGAAGATTCGACGATGGGCAACATGTTTGCCGGGCATGTGATCACCGGCGACGTAAAGAATGTCCACACCGTCCGCACCGGCATCGAGTACATGACGTTTCTCGCAGATTGGTACACACAGAACGCGAGCGACGATTCGACGATCGGCTTCTACCAGATCGGCGGCGGCATCGCGGGCGACTTCCCGATCTGCGTCGTTCCCATGCTCCACCAGGACCTCCAGCGCGATAACGTACCGGTCTGGGGCTACTTCTGCCAAATCTCCGATTCGACGACTTCGTACGGTTCGTATTCCGGGGCCGTCCCGAACGAAAAGATCACCTGGGGCAAACTCGAAGCCTCGACGCCCAAGTTCATCGTCGAATCAGACGCGTCGATCGTCGCGCCGCTGATGTTTGCGTATATTCTCGGTTGGTAATTGGCCACAAGCGGATTTACGTCAAAGCCGAGCCTTTGCCGGGTTTGTGCTAAGCGGCATAGGATGGTTGAATCGTTGTTCGGACTCGATGACGATATCTATGAAGATCTTTCACGGATTGGAGAATGCCAATATTCTGCGGCCGACTGTTTTGACGCTGGGCGTTTTTGACGGGCTTCATCTTGGTCATCAGCGGATAATTGAGACTGTCGCGGAGCGGGCACGGGCGGTAGGAGCGCATGCGACGGCGATCACGTTCGACCCGCATCCGCGAGCCGTGCTGCATCCGGAATCCGCACCGCCGCTGCTGCAGACGCTGGATCAGAGATTGGCGAATATGGAAGTGCTGGGCATCGAGCAGGCGATCGTCGTTCCGTTTACGCGGGAATTCGCGGGCATCGATGCCGAGGAGTTCTTGAAGGAGATCGTTCACGATCGGCTGCAGGCTAAAGAGGTCTATTTGGGCAAAGGCTTCGCTTTCGGGAAGAATCGCGGCGGGAATATCGATCTGCTGCGGAAGATCAGCTCCGAACTTGGATTCTTTGCCGACGAGGTGTCCGAGGTATCGCTGCGGGGCAAGCGGATCAGTTCGTCGAAGATCCGGCATCTTCTCGCCGAAGGCCGTGTAAATCTAGTCCGCCGCATGCTCGGCCGGCCGTACGGCGTCGAAGGCGTAATCATCCGCGGCAACCGGCGCGGGCACACGATCGGATTTCCGACCGCAAACCTCAAACCGCACAATCGTGTCGTTCCAAAATTCGGTGTTTACGCGACCGCGACATTGCTCGATGGCGTATGGCGGCGAAGCATCACGAACATTGGCGTCCGGCCGACCTTTGAGAACGAAGCGGAGCCGTCGATCGAGAGCTTTATCTTCGATTTTGACGGCGACCTTTACGGTGACGTGCTGCGCGTGCGGTTCCTTCACCGGATCCGTGATGAAAGAAAATTCAGCGGCATCGATGAGTTAAAGGCCCAGATCGAACGGGATTCGCGGCAGGCATTGAACTATTTCAACCGGCCGGGCGTAAGGAGTATGCTGGAGATACTGTAAGCGAAGACGGATGGTTGTTCAGAGTTCTCGGGTCTCTCAGAACCTAAGTGATGGCCGAAATGAGGGACAAAGCCCATCAGCCGTAAAGCATCAAAGTCGCTTATACAAAGATGAATGATTTTTCAAATAAGCAGGGATTGGCGGTAGCGGAGAGGACGGCTGAGTTGGCCAATGGCAATGGCGACGGACACGCCGATTCGTTTGTGGCGACAAAAGACCTTCCGATCGCCCGATTAGTATCCAACGAACAGCGAATAGAAGAGGAGCGGTTTCTTTCTAATAAAGAGGATGAGATCGAGCGGCGGTACAGAGGAATTCGCAGTTACCTGCGCCTGTTCGAGGTAACACGCGTCATCGGGATGCTGTCGTTGTATCTTTATCTCGACCAGTATGACCTGCATCATTCTCACCAACAAAAGGTAAAAAAGGAACGCCTAAGCCGGGCATATCGACTTACGCGGCTGGCCGTTTGGGGCGAGAAATTGTACAGCGTACGGATGTGGTTCTTTCACATCTTTATGCTGATGATGCGGCGTGTGTTCATCGGCGCCGAATCCGACCGCGAGACGAATCAGCAGAAACAGGCGCTGTGGCTTAAGAATAAGCTGATCGAGCTGGGGCCCACGTTTATCAAGATCGGCCAATCGATGGGAACGCGTCCCGATCTCTTGCCGCTGCCGTTCGTGATCGAGCTCGGGACACTGGTCGATCAGGTGCCGCCGTACCCGAACGACGTTGCCTTCGCACGGATCGAACATGAGCTTGGCCGCAAGATCAACGAGGTCTATTCAGAGTTTGAGCTCGAGCCTGTCGCGGCCGCATCGCTCGGCCAAGTTTACCGTGCGCGGCTGCACACCGGCGAAGAAGTCGCTGTTAAGGTCCAGCGGCCGAACCTCGAAGCCATTATCAAAGGCGACGTCGTCATCTTGAAAAAGGTCGCTCGTTTCGCCGAACGGTTTCCCCAGCTTAATGAAAACGCAGATTGGGCGGGAATGCTTCGCGAATTCGACGTAACGATCCATGAAGAGATGGATTACGCCGCCGAAGGCAAGAACGCCGAACGGTTTCGCGACAATTTTAGGAACTGGAGCAACGTTCATGTACCGAAGATCTATTGGCATGCGACAACGTCAAAAGTACTGACGATGGACTTCATTCACGGTACAAAGGTCACCGACCTCGACGCGCAGCGACAGCGCAATATCGCGCCGGAAAAGGTTAACCGGCTGCTGATCAAAACTTATCTGAAACAACTCCTCGAGGACGGTTTCTTCCACGCTGATCCGCACCCGGGAAACCTGCTCGTAATGCCCGACGGCAAACTTGCATTCTTTGACTTCGGGATGGTTGGCCGGATCTCGCCGCAGCTGCAGGCAAAAATGATCGACGCCTTTTTCCACGTCGTTGGCAAAGACCCGGCGGGAATTGCTCAAGACCTGATCGAGCTCGATTTTCTAAAGCCCGGTACCAACCCGAACGTCGTCCGCCCGGTCGTCGAAAAGATGTTTGAATTTCACCTTAATCTGAAACTGAAGGACGTGAATTTCAAAGAGCTGACATACGACCTCGCGGACGTGATGTACGATTACCCGTTCCGCCTGCCGTCCAATTTTACGTATATTATGCGGGCGCTGATGACCCTCGAAGGCATCGGCATCATCACCGACCCGGAATTCAACTTCTTCGAAACCGCGAAGCCATACGCTAAGGAGTTCATGCTCCGCCGCGAGGGCAAGGATTTCCGCAAGATGTTCGTGAATAAACTTATGGGCCGCGATGATAACGGCAAGATCGATTGGGATCGCACGTGGAAGCTCGCAAAAATGGCGTTCAAGACAGTTTTAAATACAGGCAAATAGAGCCACGGCGGTAAAAATTCGTTTTATATGGCGATGCGCAATCTACTTGTTTTAGTAGTTGTATTGTTTTTGGCTATTGGCATTTCTGCTCAGCCGAACGACCAGAGGCAGTCAGCTCCAACCTACCCGGAACTGTTCCAGACAATTTGGCGGACTGTCAACGAAAACTTCTTTGACCCGGGTTTCGTTGGCGTCGATTGGAGCGCGGTACGTGCACGTTATGCTCCCGAAGCGGACAAGGCCAAAACCGATGTCGCGTTTGCCGCGGTCATTCGAAAGATGCTCGGCGAGCTTCCGGTCTCTCATTTGACCATCGGCATTCCGCGCCAACAAGGAAACGTCGGAGTCGGGATCCGGACGAAGCTTATCGAAGGTAAAACGGTCGTGGTTCATGTAAGCCCCGGGTCGGACGCTCAACAGAAAGGTGTCCGCCTCGGAGATATCGTCCAGAACGCAGACGATGAATATGGGCCGCTGGGCAGCATCGCAACACTCCGATTAAAAGGCTGCGACACACGCACACGCACCGCGAATGTCCGACGCGAATCGCACATGCAATCCGAACGGCCTTCGATACGGTGGCGATCATTCTCAGTTCGCCAAGGTGAAAGGATCGGATATATTCGTGCAGTACGATTCGATGATGACTCGGCCCCGGCAATAGATCGCGCCATGGAAGAATTGGGTACTGCCACGGGGCTGATCATCGACGCACGCGACAACAGCGGCGGTAATATGTCGTTCGTACGCCTAACCAGCTATTTGAGTTCAGGTGAGCACCTTGTAGCGGCGTTAATTACGCGGCCCTTTCTGGAATCATATCCGCAGATCCCGAAACAGATCGATCCGACAAAACTGCCGCGAATAGACCGGGCATATACCACCGAACGCATTTTCGAGGCGATAAGTGCCAACAAAGGCGCTGCCGCATTCTATAGCGAAGACTAGGGAGAAAAGCGATACAAGGGCAAGGTGATCGTTCTTATCAACGAAGAGACCGAGAGCGCCGGTGAGGGATTTGCGTGGCACGCGAAGCTCAAGACCGGAGCTACACTCGTCGGTCGAAAGACAGCCGGAGTGCTGCTCGGCGCCGAATATTTCAGTCTGCCCGGCGGCTGGCGGCTTGGGGTGGCAACACAGTCGGGCTGGGGACCGGACGGCAAACCGGTTATAGACCAGCCCGTTTCGCCTCACATCGAAACCAGATGGACGATCAGCGACGTTTGCAGCGGGCGCGATCCTGATATGGCGAAAGCGATGGAACTACTTTCGCGGGACAAGTAGAATTTATAGGTGATGACCCCAACTGATTCAGCCCATGGCAGAGCCCGCGAACTCGTGCTCGAGTACGGCTGGAACAGCACCTGTTTTCAGATAGTCAACCCCGGAATCGAATATTGGTTCGGCCAAGACGGCGAGTCGGTCGTCGGCTATGTGACGTCAAAGGGCGTGCGCGTGGTCGCCGGCGCTCCCGTATGTGCAAAAGAATCATTGTCCACTGTGGCGGGACAATTCGAAAGGGAGGCGGCGGACCTCGGTGAGACGGTCTGCTATTTCGGGGCGGAGGCGCGCCTTGAGGACGTGTATTCGGGTTCAGGTGACCACGCTAAGGTGCTGCTCGGCGCACAGCCGGTCTGGCGGCCGGATTCGTGGCCGGCGATCGTCTCCGGCTGCAAGTCGCTACGCGCCCAATTGAACCGTGCAAGAAATAAGGGCGTCACCGTCGCCGAATGGCCCGAGGCTCGTGCCCGCAGGAATCCGCATCTTGAAGCCTGCCTGCAGGATTGGCTGGATTCGAAGGGCTTGCCGCCGCTTCATTTCGTCGTAGAACCCGACACACTTGGCCGGCTGGAGAACAGACGGGTTTTCGTGGCGGAGTGCGGCGGCTCAGTTGTCGGTTTCGTCGTGCTTTCACCCGTTGCGAACCGCAACGGCTGGCTCTTCGAGCAGTTTCCCCATACTCCCGGTTCGCCGAACGGCACTGTTGAGCTTATGATCGATTCGGCGATGCAGGCACTGTCGGCAGACGGAAGCGAATATGCAACGCTGGGCCTTGCGCCGCTGTCGACGCGGGCGCGGATCGAGCCGTTCGATAATCCGCTGTGGCTGCGTATGTTTCTTGCTTGGCTGCGTAAACACGGCCAGCGATTTTACAATTTCGACGGGCTCGACGCGTTCAAGGCGAAGTTGCAGCCCGAAAGATGGGAACCCGTATTTGCCATCTCGAATGAACCTAGCCTATCATTCAATACTCTTCATGCCATCGCGTCGGCCTTTAGCGGAAATGCCACATCGCGTATGGTCTTCATCGGACTCTGGCGCGCATTTGTGTCAGAAATGAAGAACGCCGCAGCCGGCCTGCGGCTTACGTCCGCGGATTAATATTACCGACAGAAGTTTTGCCGGTTGCCATCGAGGATTTCGCCTGTGTGTCGCATCACGATCGTCTCGACAGCATTGCTCCTACTGCTTCTGCCGGCCGCAGCTTTCGCCCGGAATATGACCCCAAAAATTCAGCCAGCAAAGATCGCACACGTCGCAAATGATTTTCCTATTGCCGACCTGGATAACAAGGCATGGACGGGCGCGTTCGAGGTGGCCGTCACCCGCTATTGGTCGGGCAAAGAGGCTCCGGCCGGCAGGCACTTTACCGCGCGCTTGCTGTGGTCTGACAACGCCTTGTACATACGATTTCGGGCTCGCCAGAACGAACCGATAGTGGCCAGCGAGAACCCGGACTTAAGGAACAAGTCGATGAATCTGTGGGATCGCGATGTTTGCGAGATCTTTCTTGCTCCGGATAGTTCCGATCCAAATAAATATTTCGAGTTTGAGGTCGCGCCGACGGGTGAATGGCTGGACGTTGGGCTTCATGTAACACCGAATGGACGTCAGAGCGACTGGAATTACAATTCCGGGATGCAGACAGCGGCGCGGATCGAAAAGGACTTTGTCGTGATGGCGATGAGAATCGAATGGAAGGCATTCGCAAAACGCCCCAAGGCCGGCGATGTATGGCTAGGCAATCTGCTGCGATGCGTGGGAAAGGACCCGACCCGCGGCTATCTTGCCTGGAGCCCGACAATGACGGAGCAGCCGAACTTTCACGTGCCAAAAAGCTTTGGCGAATTTTTATTTGTTTGATCTTCTTCATGCGCCGAAGAACTTCTCGTTGATCAGCAACGCTCCCCAAGCGAGGCTGAACCCGCCGGCAGCAAACCGAATCGCTTTATTGACCGCCGTGAAGCGCTCCGCGGTAAAATACAGCGGCAGCCCAATAAGCAAGCTCATTATCATCATACCGACGATCGATCCGATCCCGAATATCGCTATATAGAGCAGAGCCACGGCAGGCGACGATATTGTCGGCAGTACCAGCAGCATAAGGCCCGCACTGCCGGCAAGCCCGTGGACCATACCCACGACCACCGAGCGCGGTGCGAAGCGATGGTGCGAGGATTCGCGCGCTTCGTCATGATGCAAGTGAATATGCGAATGCAGGCGGCCGTCATGTTCATGCGTGTGGCTATGGATCTTTTCGGCCGTAAATATTTTTCGGACCGCGTTAAGCCCTAACGCGACCAGCATGATACCCACAATGCCTTCGAGCATGCCCTCGGTGCTCTCCGAGATCTGAAATCTAACAAAGATCACAAGCGCACCGACGATAAACAGCGAGATCGTATGCCCGAGTCCCCAGAAACCGCCGATGATCGACGCGGTCAGGACGTTCTTGTGTTCGCTGACGATCGCGGATACCGCGGCCAGATGGTCGGCCTCTATCGCGTGATAAAGGCCGAAAACAAAGCCGATCAGCAGAACGGCGGCGGCGGATTGTTCGGGTGACGGAGCAAGTAGGCTTTCCATAATTCTAAATAGTCATGCCGCCATCAACGACAATGGTCTGTCCGGTTATATAGCTGGAAGCGTCGGACGCGAGAAATACCGTGACTCCCTTTAATTCGCCCGGCGCGCCGATCCGTGGTATCGGGCTATTCTCCTGTATCGATCGTTCGTAAATATCGAGGATCGGATCGGCCAAACGCGACCGAAAGAATCCGGGTGCGATCGCGTTAACGCGTATGCCGCGCCGTCCCCAACTCGCAGCAAGCTCGCGCGTCAGGCCAATAAGGCCCGCTTTGCTCGCGACGTAACCGGCATAGAAGGGGCCGTTCGCATCGGAAGTAATGCCGGAGACAGACGAGATATTGATAATTGAGCCGCTATTGCGCTTGAGCATCTCGCGGCCGGCGGCCTGCGCGAACAGGAAACAGCCGGTCAGGTTGGTATCCAGAACATACTGCCATTTTTCGAGCGGCATATCCTCCGGCATCGCTCCCCAAGAGACGCCGGCATTGTTAATAAGAATATCAAGTCCGCCGAAAGCCTTCAGGGCTTCGTCCACGACCGCCTGGACCTCTTCCGGCTTCGATACATCGCAAGCCATACCTGCCGCATTAAAGCCGCGTTCCTTGAATTCTTCTACCGTTTGATCGAGCCATTCCGTGCGCCGGGCGCACAGCATCAGGCTTGCTCCGGCTTCGGCAAGCGCTTCCGCCATTTCCTTGCCGATGCCCCGCGAACCGCCGGTTACGATCGCAACGCGGCCCGTTAGGTCGAATAACTTTAAGAGCTTTTCTTCCATCGTTTTTGAGTGAACAATAAGATTAGCACAGCGGTGACGTTTTCACCGCCGGGAGCGCGCCGCTGCTGGGTGATTGCATACCCGGCGTCCGCTGCGGTTTAATACCTATATGGCCAAAACGCGAAAAGAACTCGCATTCCTGCGCGATCTCTATATCGACGATCAGTGGACAAAACGCTTCACGGACCTTGTCGACGAGCATATACAATTTACCGGCGACGAGGAGAATTTTCTCTATATCAATGCCGGGACCGGCAACCATTGTTTCGCGCTGCGTGAAAAGCTGGGCGACGAAACGGCGATATTTGCTACATGCGAAGACGAGGATATGCTGTCGATAGCACGCGACAAAGCCATTGCGGTCCGGTCGGACGTCGATTTTTCGATGCTGCGGTTCGAAGACGATTCGTTCGACACGGTCCTTGCGGATGCGAGCTTCGTTAAGTCCGCCGATCTTCCCGATTTTATAGACGATGTTATACGCGTGACGCGCGAAGGCGGCCGCGTCGTTATCGTTCTGGTTTCAGCCGGCAGCTTCGGAGAGATATTTTCGCTGCTTTGGGAAGTGCTGTTCAATGAAGACCTTGGCGAGCACGGAGCGGCTGCTGAAAAGATGATCACTGAGATCCGTTCGGTCACCAATCTAGAAGCACTTGCGAAATCGGCGGGGCTGAAAAAGGTCAAGTCTAAGATGGCAAACGAGATATTCGATTTTGAGAACGGGGCCCAATTTGTCAGTTCCCCGCTGATCGCGGATTTCCTGCTTCCCGAATGGCTGAGATCGCTGTCGGAACAGGAACGCGAGAAGGTGTCGAATAAGCTTGCCCGCCTTGTCGATACCGAAGACGGTTCGCTATCGTTCAGGTTCTCGGTAAAGGCGACGCTGATCGAAGGTATAAAGGCGTAGAAGCGTTTGCCGGCTGCTTAGGACTGCTTTGCTTCTGTCCGTTTACGCATTTCTTCGAGAAGAGCTTCGTCGCTCATCTGCGAGATCTGCGGCGCTTGTGCCTGTGAAGCGATCTTTGCCTGCTCGGCCCGCTCTTCCTCTTCTGCTTCGCGCATACCTTCCTTAAAGGCCTTGCGCGATTGTCCGAGCGATTTGGCGAGCTGCGGCAGACGCGTCGCGCCAAACAGCAGGAACAGCACCGCAACGATCAGGATAATTTCTGTAGTACCGAAATTCATATGGTTAACACCAGCATCTTAGTCGCCGGACGATCTGAAAAAGTTACCGGCTGAAAATGCGTTTATTCTAGCACATCGACGGCTTCTTAAAGCTGCGCGGTCTTGAATCTGTCGGTGGCCTCGACCAACGCGGACGTGATCCCCTTTTCCGAAACGGAATGGCCTGCGTCGCCGACAACGATGAATTCGGCCTCGGGAAATGCACGGTGCAGGTCCCACGCCGAGGTCATCGGACAAACCACGTCGTATCTGCCCTGCACGATGACGGTCGGGATCTTTCGGATCTTGTCGACATTTTCAAGCAGGTAATTTTCCGACGGGAAGAACGAATTGTTCATAAAATAATGACATTCGATGCGTGCGAGCGACAATGCCTCGTGCGGTTCTTCCCAGTGGTCCATCAAGTCCTGATCGGGGAACAGCTTCGAAGTTGCCCCTTCCCATGTGCTCCACGCACGCGCCGCGGAGAGCCGCGTTTTCTCGTCGTCGCTCGTCAGGCGCTTGTAATATGCGGTCATGAAATCATGGCGTTCGTCTTCGGGTATCTCGTCGCGATATCGTTCCCAGAAGTCCGGGAAGATCTCCGACGCTCCGTATTGATAGAACCAAAGAAGCTCTTTGCGCCGCGTCAAAAATATTCCGCGAAGGATAAGCCCGAGGCACCGGTCCGGATGATTTACGGCATAAGCAAGGCTTAACGTGCTTCCCCACGACCCGCCGAAAACATACCACTTATCTATCCCGAATTTTTCGCGGAGAGCTTCGATATCCTTTATGAGGTCCCAAGTCGTATTTTCCCGAAGTTCGGCGTGAGGCGTCGATTGCCCGGCTCCGCGCTGATCGAAAAGAATGATGTGATACGCCTCCGGATCGAAAAACTGCCGGTAGACCGGTATCAGGCCGCCGCCCGGGCCGCCGTGCAGGAAAACCACAGGAATACCGTCAGGATTGCCGGCCCGCTCGTAATAGATCTCGTGAATGTCCGAAACCTTGAGCTTGCCGGAATCGAAGGGTTCGATCTCAGGGTATAAATTCGCCATATAGTACGAATGATAACCGAACGGGCCGTGCTAGCCAAAATGCGTCCCGTCACGTTCCCCGATGCCCCGCACGTTCCGGGCCGTTCCAACGGCGTTCCAACCGCGAGTGGAACGTGCAACCCGCTCTGTCTATTGAATTTACGCTCACAAAAAGCCCGCGTTTCACGTTTTTTCGAAAAAACTTTTTTATGTATCGTTCCGATACAAATTCAAAGAACCAACCCGTGCAACATTGTACCAAATGCGCAACGAGCAGGCAATGGTTTTTTGGTCCTCCGCTTTTGTAAGCGATCTGTGCATCGCCCGGGAATACCGATTTAGCCGGCTCTCACATTTGCGAACCAGTCAGTACTATTCACACCGCAAATGATCGTATTTCTTTGCGGGCCTAAATATTACGTTTTGAACTTTACCCTGATTGACGATGTATTCGATGCCTAGTTCGTCGTTCACATATTCGATCCCTTCACGGCCGTCGTGAATTAGGTTGGCCTTATAACCCTTAAAATCTTTAATGCCTAATTGCTTTGGCTCTAGCCATTTTTCCGGCGAGAACATGATGCCGGTAACCGTCCACTTTGCAACCTTCCACCCCTGCACCATGCCGTCACCGCAGTTTCCCGGTTCAAAATCGATCGACATTCTCCCATCATCAAAGTCAAAATATTCACTTGTGTCTTTTTCAATACCGTCCTCAGCTGGCTTACCAACTAACTTAACGACGTCGTCGTATGTGTCAGACAGTAATTTTATCTGTTTCATTTTGGTAAACCATTGAGGCTCCTGCGAAAGACTTACATTCGATAAACCCAGTAACAGAACCCCAATGCATACAAATTTCATCTTCATATCAAATACTCCCGCTCATTCATTGTCGGCGGTTCATGGAGCTTGAAGCTTGCGATTCGAATTAAACTCAGGATGACGATTTCCTTGACCGGTGTTGCCATTCGGAGCCTTGCCTTTCAAAACGAGCTGCCTTCGAAAAGAGGACATAATGTCCGCCGGATTCGTTGAACTCGCATTCATCGCGATGGTCAAATTCTTCGCTCGGCAGACCAAGTATCCGGATTAATTCCTCCCGAGTTTGTCCTAAGTGGATTTCCCGAGTTCCGTAACCAGGGACAATATAATTACCGTCACGGCCAGCGAACGAAGGATCGACCTCGCCGTTTCTGAGATCCGAATGATCACGGGCGCCCTGATCATTACCGGACATTATGCGTTTCCATTCGACCAGCTCATTCGGATTGATAAAGGACCGTCCAAACGCTTCCGCCGTCGTTCGTGTGCCATACCGAATTCCGTGCGATCAGATAAAACTCTTTATCTCTAACATGTTGAAGCGTTTCAAATGACTGCTGCGGAATGTTTACTTGCTCCCATGAGCTGCCTTGGTCAGCCGTTGTAAATATTGAAACTGTTCGGTGGATCCTGTTGCCTTCCTTAATACTTTCACCCGCTAATACGTACCAATAGTTAGAATCTTGAGCATAAATCGAGTGGACTCCGGGCTTCTTACCGTTAGAGCGCGGCAACCGGACAGGCTGCCAGTTTTCGCCGCTGTCTAAGGTCTGAAAAAGCGAGTAGTCGTCGTTCCCAATTATTCCGATCAAGAAATGTGTTTCGCTTAGTGCTCGTATTACGTGAACGTCACCTGACGTCGGGACACTGATGTCGTCCCAACGCGAGCCTTGATCATGCGATATAAAGAGTTTTCCCTTAGTTCCGCCAACCAAAACAATTTCCTTATTGAAAACTTCCAATCTCGTAAGTTGCTCTGAAGTGTGTTCTCTTACTCTAAACCGTTGCGACCAATTTGCCCCGCCGTCAGCGGATCTCCAAAGTCCATCCAGAAATAGAGTCCAGCCCACGTCCTGGCCGTCAGCAAAACGCAGATCACGAACGCCGGCCATAACCGAGTCGCGAAATTGCCCAGTTAACTTGACCGGCGTAGTATTCTCGTCTTGGGACCAAAGAGATCCTTGGTTATCCAGGTAGAATAACTCACCTGCGCTCGACACACCGAAAGCCGCAATCGACAAATCGGTAAGCTTCTTTTTCACTCCCTCGTTGTCCAACGAAAACAGCTCGCCACCGGCCGTTCTAAGAACTAACTTATCGCTCAAAAGTTTCGATTCCGCGATGTCCGATCTCACGTAGTTCACTGTGGATTGATCGCAGCCTATGACCAGAAAAGAAGACACGATCAATAAAAGGTAAAGCGGCACTTGCGACGATTTCGACCCCGAGGCTTTCCTACACAGATTTGATGATCTAAAAGCAATATTCGAAAATCGCATCATTTACCTCTTGTTCTGACAAAACTCGATGAAAAAGGCCCCGGGCATCCTGCGTCGACTGGTCGCCCCTCGGCACCGACTCGCCCTTCACCGTCGTCACAAGCCCGCCCGCACACCCGCAGCCTTCATACGAAATGATCACGTCCGAATCGTTCAGCACCGCCGGATCCTCTACGTCAGTGTTTATCTTCCTCACGATCCTTCCCATCCGATCATACTTCTGATGCATCCACAAATACCCCCCGCACCGTCCCCTGCCGCATCCCAACACCAACCTCCGTCGGCACGCTCTGCCGCTTCACCCGCCCGAGAATGTCATACTCGACAAGCGCCGCCGCCCATCCCTCGGCACTCCCCGTATGCTCCACCCTAGACCGCCGCACGCGCCACCACCATCAGACGATTCGTCACTGCTGATCCAAGTCGTCATCACTTTTCCTGCATCTAAACCGCTTGCGCTGTTCAACGGTGTTCGTGAACCAAATGCTCTGAACCAGCTCGACGTCGTCCTTCGTTCGCGTGCTTATCCAAATATTTCCTGAGGTGTTGGTATAATGATAAGTATTGCTGTAATGCGAACTCTTGGTCGGAGCGTAATCATCTTTGTTCCATTGCAGCGCGGTAAGCGGAATAGCTTCCTTGGGATAGACTGTGTATTCAATGACAGTTCCCTCGCTCAAAGCAAATTCGCTTCTACGAGATGCCGGATCACTGCAGGGAATTCTCGGATAGACAACAACAACATTTCCCTCAGAGGTTTGATAAACGGCATCGCCGCTGATACTGTCCGGGAGAGGCTTTCCAAGGGCTTTCTCCACGTCCGCACGCGTTGACTTAAAGACCGCGATTCGCTTCCATCCGTTTTCGATCTTCTGGCCGGGCGCGTTCAAATAAAATAGAAAAATGCTGATAATTACTGCGCCTAACGCTGTAATATTCATAAAATCACCGTTGCCTGTTAAATGACCGAGTACGGATATTTAAAGATCGCCTTGTCCGCATTCACCTCCGAGCATACGTTTGCCCCGTCCGTCCATGCCTCCGACACCGCCTCGTCCCCGCCGTGCCGAATGATGCCTTTTCCTTAGCCTTGAACATCCGAAAGCCAAAAGCATCAGTTCGAGCGACTCTTACATGGATAAAACATTTTCTCGTAGTCGGTGGAGCACGGTCTTTCTTTTGGCGTTTCGATCACGCAAGGCGGCAATCGCAGGTCATGGTTCATCGCGAAAAATATTCTTAGTCTAAGATGTCCGCCATGATAGAAATCTAGATACCCTTTGTCTTGCGTCCTTTTCCCTCCGCCGTCAATATCAAATCCGGCCTACGGTTTGCACCTTAAGCGAAACCTCGAGTTAAAAACGTTTCGGCATTATGCAGGCGCCGTTGTCCTATGTCGCTGCGCTCTCCCTTGCCCGAATGCGAAATAACAATAAGCAAATCGTCGGGCGAGGTATATGGTTCAATATACTTTGGTTGGAATTGTTCTCGTTACACGTCGATTTCCCGACAACCGCAAATGGACGCGTTGCGGATGAATCATTCCCCTCCTGCGCTGCGACCGATGCAAACATCAGCGCGGTAAACACCAATATTTTCAATATCTTGTGCATACGAATGACTAAGTCGGTACGGCACCATATTCTGCCGCGTTTATGGGCTTACTTCCGGTCGTTCCCGCTGTTGGCTCGCGATCGGATCTTGCGGTAGAAACGGTTTCTCCATCTTGCCCACGCTAGTCTACGACAGGAAGTTATCATACCAGAGTTGGAAGACGAGGAGCGTCCAAAGTTCTTTGTGGTGCGAGGCGCAGATCCTTTTCCGAGAAGGCCCGGCTGTCCATTAACACTTCAACGTGCCGGCTGGCTAACTCCGCGTTGTCGGCATCGGTCACGGAGGTTTCGATGATCACGTAACGTAGACGCGCGCGGTTTTCCTGGCCTTCGGAGAGTACCGATATGTTCCGGGCCGTCGAAGCGGCGCAGCACAATATAACTAGTGCAAACGCCTTTATCAGATCCGTCTTGACTTGTTCCATTTTGTGCCCGTAAACCTTTTCGAACCCGAACCGCAGATCACTTCTTCACTATTTCAATTGTCCTGTAATCACACTCGTTCGGCGCGATTTGTACGCGATATTCCAACACGTTGCCGGTCGTAGAAACTATTCGCCCCAGGTTGTTGGTTCGAATCTCCGCGCTGAATGGCAGGGTCAGCTTAACGCGAAACTCCGATGCTTCCCTTGTCACAAACGAAAAAAAGCCATGTTCGTCGATGGACACGACACGTTCCGTCTGATCGATTTCCACAATTAACTTTGCCTTGGCGAGTTCCACCGCGGACAAGCCATCGATTCGGCCGCCGACAATAAATGTCGGTGCCGAAGATGACAAACTGTTCAGATATTCCAGATCCGAGGCCGACTGTTTTAGCGTCCCGCTGCGGTTACAAATATTATCCGTTCCGCCGGAACTGACGACATACACGAGATAGCGCTCGCCCGGTGTCAACGTCAATTCGTCACAAGTTCCGAATTCGGCGACTTCCATCTTGGCGACATTCCCTTTGTAGGTCCTTTCAACCTGAAATCGGGCGACAGCGATCTCGCGCCTGGCCTTGTCAGTGCGTTCGACTGATACCAATTTCCCGACATACACAAATTTCGCCAGCGAATACGCCTGACAAACCGTCGGTGTCTGGCACTCGCAGGCCAGTACCGGGTTTACCACAAATGCAAGTGCGGTAAGCAGGACGTGGATCATGAATGTTTGTTTCATCATAAAATTTATCCTATCTTCTTAGGCCCAAAGGCGGTTTCGAGCCTCTTGGTGTAGCTCCGCAGCTGTACTGTAAAGTGTTTCGCCTAAGCCCCGGCCGGAAGAAAGATCCGCGTAAGTCCCGCAACTATAAGAAAGATCCAGCTTTGGGCAGTTCTGATGATCTGTGGCGTTTATTATATAGATTTGTCATTGCTCCGATCACCTCAAAAAGCAGCAAAACTATGCCGGCTGTCATGCCCAGGTAATCCAGCCGAATGGAACTTGCGAGCCACCGGTTGTATAGGAGCACCGCGGATGGATCTATATCTAGCTTGAATGCAAGCAGCCCCCAATAGAAAATGACGGCCAAGCCGGACGCGCCAACGCATAATAACCTGGATGTAGTTTCATGCGCGATCAATTTGCCAATTAGATAACCGAAGAAGCAGGCTGTCAAAATCATATATTGCCCGGTCACGACATGGAAAAAATTAGGTCCATGCGTCGTAAAGGCGGCAAGCTGACTTTCGCTCTCGATCCCATTCGCGGACAAAATGCCTTCTTCGATTCCGTACGCTTGTCCCAGCAAGAACACACACGATGTAAATGCAAGAGACGCTACAAAAAGCGCGGTCTTTTCTAACAAGCTTCCGCCGACTCGATATGAATTTGATCGCGTCATTACTGTTGATTTTCGTCCAGCCGAATCTATCCTCTATCCGGTACACGCCGATCTATGACAGGAAGTTATCATACCAGAGTTGGAAGACGAGCAGCGTCCAAAGTTCTTTGTGGTGCGAGGCGCGGCCGGTTTCGTGTTCGGTGATGAGTTTTTGGACGTAATCGGCGTTGAAGAGGCCCTGATCGCGGAGGCGTTCGGGGGCGAGCATGTCGTGCAGGAGCGGATTTAGGCGGCCTTTCAGCCACTCAGCGATCGGGATGCCGAAGCCTTTCTTGGGGCGGTGGAGTATCTCGTGCGGCAGGAGCGGCTTCATCGCCTCTTTCAGGATCACTTTTCCGCTTTTGCCCTTTAGCTTGTATTCGACCGGGATCGATGCCGCGAACTGCGCGATGCGCGGATCGAGGAACGGGGCACGCGTTTCGAGCGAGACTGCCATCGCGGCGCGATCGACCTTCGTGAGAATATCCTCGGCGAGGTAATAATTTATGTCGGCGTACTGCATCCGCTCGATGACGTTCTTCGCGTCCGATCTCCCGACCAATTCGCGCACGCCGCGGTAGATGTCGCTTTCGGTGCCGGCGATCACATCGCGGCTGAAAAGCCTGTCGTGCTGATCGGGCGAGAACGAACCGAACCACGTGTGGTGGCGGGCGATGTCGTCGTATTTAGAGGCGCGGACGAAGCGCTTTGCCTTGTAATCGAACGACATATTGTCGGTCGATACGGGCAGAGCGTTCACGAGCGGCTCGATCAGGCCGGAGCGAAGAAACGCGGGGATGGCTTTGTACCTGGCCGCGACATTGTGAGCATAGTACATCGGGTAGCCGGCGAAAAGCTCGTCGCCGCCGTCACCGCCGAGAGCGACGGTGACATGCTTGCGCACGAACCGAGCGAGCAGGAACGTTGGGATCAGCGAGCCGTCGGACATCGGTTCGTCGAGCCATTTCCCGATCTCGCTGATGAGATCGCCGGCCGTCGCCGCGCTGAGCTTGTCTTCGTAATGTTCGGTGTCGAAGTGTTTCGCGACTTGGCGTGCGTATTTGGATTCGTCGAAGGAATCTTCTTCGAAGCCGATCGAGAAGGTCTTGACCCGCTCAGTCGCGTGCTGCGTCGCGAACGCGGCGATGGTGGAGGAATCGATACCGCCGGAAAGCAGGATGCCGAGCGGGACGTCCGATACGAGCCGCATGCGGACGGCGTCGGAGAGAAGCTCGCGGAGCTCCCAAGCTTTGACCTCCAGCGTGTCGGAAGACATTGGTCGTTCGTGTAATAGATAGCCGTTCGCAGACCAAGGAGTACCCGACCAGGATATATCCCAATATCGTCGCGTTCGTATCTCGCCGTTCTCGACGATCAGCACGTGCGCGGCGGGGAGTTTGTGAATCCCTTTGTAGATGGACATCGGCGCGGGGACGTAGTCGAAGGAGACAAAGTGTCGGAGTGCGTCGAGGTCGAGCTCGGCGGTGACCGACGGGTGGGCGAGCAGCGATTTCGGCTCAGACGCCCAGATGAGCTTGCCGTCGAAGACGCCGTAATACAGAGGCTTTTCGCCGAAGCGGTCGCGGGCGATTATGAGCTTTTTCCGGCGCGAATCCCACAGAGAAAAGGCGTACATGCCGTTGACGTGATCGAGCAGCGCCTCGCCGTATTCTTCGTAAAGGTGCGGCAGTATCTCGGTATCGGATCTGGTGGTGAACTTGTGGCCTTTCTTTTCGAGCTCCGCCCGTACTTCGCGGTAATTGTAAAGCTCGCCGTTCATCATCACGACGACCGACTTGTCGCAATTGAAGACCGGTTGGTCGCCCGTCTTCAGATCGATGATCGACAGCCGCCGCATTCCCAACGCGACCTGATCGTCCAGCCACAGCCCTTCGCTGTCGGGCCCGCGGTGGATGATCCGCTCGCACATCGAGTGCAGCACCGGTTCGGCGTCGTGATTCGAGTTATTTGTGTCGAGGTTTATCCAACCTGCAATTCCGCACATCAGTTGTCGGTGGTCAGTTGTCAGTTCTCATCGAAGCCGATCTTCTCGCGCACCGCATAGATCGCCTTGTCCTGTGATTCGTGGTAGGTGCGGACGAGCAATTCGGCAAGCAGGCCCATCAGGAAAAACTGCACCGATATTGCCAGCATAACGACCGTGATCATCGGCAGCGGCGTTAGGATGAACGAGACGCCGCGGCCGAATTTAAGATAGACGGCGGTGATTCCGGCGAGCATCGAGATGAAAAACGCGATCATCCCGAAACCGCCGAAAACGTACAGCGGCTTCGTCTGATACGACGCCATGAACTTGATCGTGATCAGGTCGAAAACCACTTTCAGCGTCCGCGAAATGCCGTATTTCGATTTGCCCATCGTGCGGGCGTGGTGATCTACGGGAATTTCGGTCACGCGGGCGCCGGCCCAGCTTGCGTAGATCGGGATGAAGCGGTGCATCTCGCCGTAGAGTTTCACGTCCTGCAGCACTTCGCGGCGGTATGCCTTTAACGAGCAGCCGTAATCGTGCAGCGGCACGCCGCCGATCCAGGAAATGACGCGGTTGGCGATCTGTGACGGGATCTTGCGTGAGATCAATTTGTCCTGACGGTTCTTTCGCCAGCCGGAGACGACGTCGTAGCCTTCGTCGAGCTTTTCGAGCAGCCGTGCGATGTCGGCCGGGTCGTTCTGCAGGTCGGCGTCCATCGGAATGAGTATCTCGCCTTTGGCGGCGTCGATCCCTGCGGACATTGCTGCGGTCTGGCCATAATTGCGGCGGAGTGATATCACACGTACACGGTCGTCGGCCGCGGCGATCTCTTTAAGGATGGCGAGACTCTTATCTGTCGACCCGTCGTCGACATAGATCACTTCGGCTGTTTTCCCGAGCGTATTTAGTGCCGTCTGTATCTTTGCATGCATCGGGCGCAGGTTCTCTTCCTCGTCCAGGACGGGCAGAAAGAGCGACAGCTCCGGGTGGATGTCCGACGGTTCGGCGGTTGATTGTTTTGATTGCACTGTGTCCATTCCAATTACAATGACAAGTTTTCTAATGTAAATGTTTTCACCCGAAAAATACAGCGTGTCGGCTAATGAAAGGTGCGATCCCGCCCCGATAGTTGTGGTTAAATATTCGTAATGAACATTTGGCAGATAATAGGACGGCTGGCGCCGTTTGTCGCACCGTACAAGCGGCTCGTGGCCTTCTCACTGGTGCTGACGCTGATCGGGGCAGTAGCGGCACAGGTCAATCCGATAGTGCTTCGATATACGATCGATTCGATACAGGAGCTTCTGGACCAGGGGCTCCACGCACAGGAAAGCCTTTCACTGCTTTTATTTATAAGCGCGATATTGTTCGGCAAAGAGCTGATAAACATAGCGGTGAAATACGGCCAGAGCATGTTCGGCGAGCGCATACGCATCAACCTGTCCAGCCAACTTTCGCAGCACGCGGTCGAGAAAATTCTGACATATCGCTATTCCTATTTCGCCGATGACGAAAATGCGACCGGCAAGCTCCAAACCCGCATCGACCGCGGCGCGGAAAGCCTTACGCGGTTTGTCCAGCGGATCTTTATCGACTTGCTGCCGCTGTTCGCTAACGCGGCCCTGGCATTGGTCTTGATGTTCAACGCCAACTTTTACGTCGGATTGGTCGCGTCGATCATCATGCCGGTCTATTTTCTGCTGAGCTGGTACCAGGCAAGCTTGCTGAAGGGCGTACGGCGCGGTTTGCGAACTCTGCGGGAAACCCGGACGAACGGACTGTTCAACATTATCGAGTCGATCATCGTCATTAAATCGTTCGTACGCGAGGAATACGAACGCACGAAGCAGCAGCGAATGCAGCAGGACCTGATCGACGCACAGCTCAAGCAGCGAAAGACAAACTATGCCTTCGATGCGCTGAAGACCTTTGTCGAACAGGTCGGCGTCGTGCTGATCATAATACTGACGGCATGGCTCGTCCTGGAAGAACAGATGACAATCGGCGCCATCATGTTTCACGTTCTGCTGTTCAACAACGTCTCGGCCCCGATCCGACAGCTTCACAGGATCTATGACGAAATAAATGAAGCGTTGACGTATGCGGAAGGCTTTTTCGAGATACTCGATGCCGATGATGCCGTCGAAGAAAGCGGCCCGCTCAGCACCGACGGCCTTAAGGGAACGTTCGAACTTAAGGGCGTCAATTTCATTTATCCGAACGGCACACAGGCGCTTTACGATGTGAACATGACGATCCCGAGCGGAAAGACTACGGCTTTTGTCGGCCTGTCGGGCGCGGGCAAATCGACGCTGCTGAATCTGTTGTGCAAATTTTACGTTCCGACGAGCGGGCAGATCTGCCTCGACGGCGAAGACATTCTGGATTACGAGACGCATCTGCTTCGCCGGAAGATCGGCCTGGTGCTGCAGAAAAACCATATTTTCAAGGGATCGATCGAGGAGAATATTCGCTACGGGTATATGCGGGCGAGTTTCGAAGAGGTTGTAGAGGCCGCGAAGAAGGCATATCTTCACGATCAGATCGAAAAGCTGCCGCATAAATACGAAACGGACGCACAATCACTTTCCGGCGGCCAGCAGCAGCGAATCGCGATCGCGAGGCTCTTCCTGAAAGATCCGCCCATAATCTTTTTGGATGAGCCGACGGCGAGCCTGGACGCTGTGGCGACCGAGCAGATCAAGAACAGCCTCGACGCGATCAAGGAAAATCGTACGACGGTGATAATCTCGCACAGCATTTCGCAGATAATCGATTCGGACGTCATTTATGTCCTTAAAGAAGGCCGGGTCGTGGAGGCCGGAACCCATGAAGAATTGTACGAAAAAGGCGGCACCTATTTAGAGATCTTTAACGCTTCGGCCCGAAGCCTCAATCTCGACAAGATATCGAAGACATTGGCCGACCGCGAATTTGAAATATTGGCGGGCAGAAAGACTTAGACCGGATTTTATTTGTGATACACTTTCGCGCACCGTTCGATAAGAAAGGTAAATACACGCAATAAATAACGATAAAACCGGATTTTAAGGAGACAACATGATCGACCGACGCAGATTCCTTACGTTACCGGCGCTTGCGATACCGCTGGCGGCAGCACAGCGGCTATTAGGACAGAATGTGAGCAGATCACCGCGGCCGATGTCGCCGGTTATCGTATCGACCTGGGATATCGGGCTAACGGCGAATGCCGCTGCATGGCCGCTTTTGCAAAAGAATGGCCGAGCGCTCGATTCCGTAGAGGCCGCGGCGCGTGCGGCCGAGGACGTGGTGAGCTGCTGTATCGGATTAGGCGCCTATCCGGACCGGGACGGCACGGTGACGCTCGACGCGTCGATCATGAACGGAAACGGCGATTGCGGCGCGGTCTCGTTCTTGCAGCGGGTGAAACACCCGATCTCCGTAGCCAGAAAGATCATGGAAAAGACGCCGCACGTCCTCATTTCCGGCGAAGGCGCGCAGCAATTTGCGGTGCAAAACGGCTTTCCGCTGGAGAAAGCAGAATTGTCGCCCGAAGCCGAGAAGGAATGGAAGAAATGGCTGGAGAAATCCAAGTACCGTCCGGTGATGAACATCGAGAATCGTACGTCCTCGGTCGACAAGTCGCATTTCGCACCTTACTTTTTCGAGGATGGACGGCCGAACCATGACACGATCGGGATTCTGGCGGCAGGCGCGGGCGGCGAATTGGCCGGCGCCGTGACAACGAGCGGGCTTGCGTTCAAAATGCACGGCCGAGTGGGCGATTCGCCGATCATCGGTGCGGGGCTTTTCGTTGATGACGAAGCCGGATCGGCCGTCTCTTCGGGCGTCGGCGAAGAAGTTATCCGCATTTGCGGCACGCATACCGTCGTCGAACAGATGCGCAGCGGTAAAACGCCCGAACAGGCATGCCGCGAAGCGATCAGCCGGATCGCAAAGCGCGACGGGGCAAAGGCGAAAGAGATCCAGGTTGGATTTCTTGCTCTGTCAAAACGCGGCGAGGTCGGTGCGTTTGCACTGCAGAAAGGATTTACGTACGCCGTAACCAGTTCACAATATCCGCAGGGCAAAATGTTCGAAGCGAAAAGCTGGTTTTAGTCTCGGACGGAAGCGCCCGAATATACGTGGAAATGAAGGTGCTTTGAGTCCTGATAACGGCCGAGGTTCGTCAAGACACGAGCAGCGCCTTTTTCGTCGACGACGCGGGCCGCGACTTGTTTCACCACATCCAGAAGTTCGATCAGCAGCGCGTTGTCGTCAATGGTCAGCAGCGACGCAACGTGCGTTTTCGGAATGACGACGATGTGCGTTTCCCAAAATGGCCGCGTGTGATGATAGGCAAGGATGCCGTCGGTTTCGTGAACCCTTTCAACAGGCGTTTTGCCGCTCAGGACCTCATCGCAATAGAAATCTTCGGTCATTTGGCTATGCGTTCTTCTTCGCGACGATGACAATGGACACGCCGAAGGGGAAGTTCAGACGTTTGAGCCAATGGCGTTCGGCGGCAAACAGCCTTCCAAATACCCCGTTCAGAGCCGAGACATTAACATTGTTCTCAGATTCCGGCTTGATTCCGGTAATTTTCATCAAAGTCCGTCCGGCAAGGATCGGGGCAAAAAAGGTCCAGTTCGCATATGTGGCGCGATCGACCGTAAAACCCGCCTTTTGCAATCTGTCGACTATCTGCTGTTTTGTATAACGGATGCGGTGGTTTGAAATGTCGTCCTGAACGCCCCACAGCCACATAAAGGCTGGCACAAAGATGAGCGAATAGCCGCCCGTCTTTAGTACGCGGTGCATTTCCTTTAGCCCGGCAACGTCGTCGTCCAGATGTTCGACGACATCCAGGGCGGTGACTAAATCGAACGATCCATCCGCGTACGGAAGCGTCTCCGCGAGGCCTTTCTGAGCCTTCAAGCCTTTGAGCCGGCAAAATTCGAGCGCATCGTCCGATACATCCACGCCTTGTGCGTCGCCGTATTGCGAAAGCATTTCCAGGTTCGCTCCCGTACCGCAGCCGACATCGAGAATGGCGGGCTTGCCTGTATTCAGATCGGGAACGATCCTATCCAAAAAGCTCTCAAGGATGGCGCGCCGGCCCACAAACCACCAATGAGATCCTTCGACCTCATCCATGATGGCGTAGGTGTGCTGCTGCATTTCCTGTGGCAAAGCCGCGCTCATAAATTGTTATTTAACCACGAAACCGCACGTGTTCGCACGTCTGCCTGTCTCAAATGCCGAGCAGGCCACGTAGGCTGAAGCCTTCCTGCTTTTTCCTGAGGCCCAGCATTCTGCTGATCATTTTGCCCTGATTGTTCTCATCAAGGCCGTAACCGTTCTGCATGCGGAGCCTGATGCCTTCCATGTCGGCGAACGGCGTCCCGGCCGCGTCGATGCTGACCAGGTTCAGCTTTAGCCCGTCGTCAATATAGTCCGGCTCGCCTATTCGCACGAGGTAGTCGGCGGAAGCGACGGCCGCTCGGTGTTCAAGCTCATAAAGCGAAAGGTCGAACGGCTTGGCGTCGGGACGTGAAAAACTAGAGATTATGCGGGCGAAATCGAATGCATGGAGGCCCTCGTGAACCAGCGTTCCCTGGCATCCACGCTGGCCCGCAACATCAAATGTCCAATCGGCGAATGTTATGTAAACCTCTGACAACGCCTGCATTACGTCGATCTCTTCCGAATCTATCCGACGGTTTGTACGGCGGCTGCTGATAACGCCGGTCACGCCGGAACACCCGATCTTGTCCAGCGGCACAAAACGGATCAGCACATCGCTCTCAATCATGTGGCGGGCCGTGTTCCGGTGCTGTTTATTACCCTTTTCGAGAATCGTGTGGGCGGCCGTTTCGATGG
>JAEZIT010000095.1 GCA_023436495.1 Acidobacteriota bacterium | reverse complement strand
GTGTTATTCCGGGTTCGTCACCGACAATGGCTTTACGGCTGCCGGTCAGGCGGTTGAAAAGTGTCGATTTTCCCACGTTTGGACGGCCAATTATCGCTACTAGCGGTGACTTCATAGGCTAAAGAATATAAAACGCCTGCATAACTTAACAAGTACGCGAGGCGATGCCGTAAAAACCATCACTGGACTTGCTACCGTTCCAAGTCATAGACTACAAAGTAATTCTGACTACGCAAAAGGACGGATGAATGAGCGACAAGCCCCTAGCTACAAGACTCGACCGCCCGGTCGACCCCGAATATGACCATATTCTCGGCGACCCGGACGCTGAGATTACATTGGTGGAGTATGGTAGTTATTCCTGCCAATACTGTCACGGCGCCCATGAAGTGATCGCCAGCCTCCGGGACCGCTTCGGTGATCGGATGCGTTATGTATTTCGCCATTTGCCTATAGCCGGCAGCGACACCGCACGTCCAACGGCCGTCCTTGCCGAATATGTTTACGAGAAGACAGGGGAATTCTGGCCGGCGCACTCGCGGCTGATGATACAGGGCCCGGAATTCGGCCCCGGTGAAATAGAAGGCATCGCGTCTGAATTCGGCGTGAAGGCTGACGGCTCTGACGACCCCGAAGCCTGGGCAAACGCCGAACGCAGGGTTCGCGACGACCGGCGCAGCGCTCTTCGAAGCGGTGCGCGCGTGACGCCCACATTTTATATTAACGGACGCCGGTACGAAGGTGCTTGGGACGAGAACGCTCTTGCTGAGGTCATGCTCGGTTCGCTCGGACACCGGATTCAAAGCGCGGCTCTGGATTTCGTGCGTTGGGGCCCGTCAACCGGTCTTTTGCTTTTACTAATGACGGTCGCGGCCGTTGTTTTAACGAACACACAGTATGGCCCGGCATTCGAGGAATTCTGGCAGCGAATGGCGGGCTTCCGCTTTGGCACTTCGGTGTTCGAACTATCGCTCATCGATTGGATCAATCATGGCCTGCTAACAATATTCTTTCTCGTCGTCGGACTCGAGATAAAACGCGAATTCACCATCGGCCACCTATCCCGTTGGCGGGCCGCTACGCTGCCGTTGGCAGGTTCGGTCGGGGGAATGGTAGTGCCGGCGTTGTTGTATCTTGCGATCGTTCCGTCCGGCCCACTGATGCACGGTTGGGGGATACCCATTGCTACGGACACCGCGTTCGCAATTGCGTTGATCGTGCTGCTTCGCGACCGCGTTCCGGTCGAGCTTCGCGTTTTCCTGACGGCGACCGTGATCGTGGACGACCTGGCAGCGATCGTGATCATTGCCGTTTTCTATTCGACCAGTATCAATCTTTACTTTCTACTGGCGGCTGTTGTCGTTACTGTCATCCTCGCTGCGATGAACCGGTGGCATATCTATCGCCCGCTTCCGTATTTCATTGCCGGTGTTGTCCTATGGGTCTGCCTGCATGATGCAGGTATTCATGCTACGCTCGCCGGTGTCATACTGGCGATCTTCACCCCGACGCGGCCGCCTGGAAATCTGCGGGTGCTGATTTCACAGGCTGAGAACATCTTTCAGGATGAGGCCAGGCGTTATGGCGAGAAGCTTATGAGCCATGGGCCTTCCGTTACAGCGATGCGCGCGATGGACGCTATCTTTGATCGGATCGAATCACCAGCCGATAAGCTGCTCCGCACTCTCGAGCCTTGGTCGAGCTATTTTGTCCTTCCGATCTTCGCGCTGGCGAATGCCGGTGTTGCCATGTCGATGGAGGTTATCGAAGGACATATGGGACTGGTGATGGCGATCGTAGCGGGCCTCGCAGTAGGAAAACCTGTTGGTATCGGCCTGGCATCCTGGCTGGTCGTTCGCTTAGGGTTAGGAGAAAAGCCGGACGAATATTCCTGGCGTCAGCTTGTCGGTGCGGGTGCTCTCGGTGGAATCGGATTTACGATGTCATTGTTTATCGCCAGCCAGGCATTCCCGGTTGAGGAAGATTTTGCTGCCGCGAAGATCGCTGTATTTGTTGCATCGATCCTGGCCGGAGTGATCGGGGTTGCGATCCTTTGGAAACGTCGTGCTGAAACGGACGAAGAAACTGAAGCACGGCAGTCCCGTATCCCGGACCGCGACCATAGTCCCGCATATGAAGCTTAAGAAAGTAAAAACCCGCAAACGATATGTGTACCGGATGCGGGTTTTTACTTTCTTTTGCAAACTTACGTTAAATATTGACCATACTCAGAACGCCGTTGAGAAGCAGGCTGACGAGGTCGAAGTCTCCGCCATCGCCCAAGCCGAGGCCGGCCAGACCGCCGAGGGCGTCTTCCGAGCCGTAGATGTCCCGGCCCTCTAAAGCGTCTTGGTATCCCTGCTCATATGCCGCGCTTAGCATCTGACGGTTTGCTGCAATGCTTGTCGAATACATATCGTATCCGCGATCCGGATATATGTACGGGTCGTAGAACGAAGCGTCCTGACTGTAGCGTGCCGCATTCAGGCCGTCCGCGTACCCTTGCTCATATCCGTAGCCGTACGCCTCCCGTGCCGAATTGTCGATATATCCGTTCGAGTACGGGCTGAACATATCGGCAAACGGAAGGAGGTTAGAAAATCCATCATAGACGCTGAACTGGCGCACCGGATAATAGTTCGACGCCGGGTCGTAAACGTACAAGTCCGGGCTGTAATACGAACCGTACTGCGGATAGACGCTGTAATAATTCGAACCATCCGTGTACGCATAATCCTCCGGCAGATAGTAGCCATCGTACTGCGGCCCCGTAAATACATCGCCGAAACGGTCTCCGAGGAAACTGCTTACCACGATCCCGAGTACCTGATCCATCCAGCTCGCCCGATCATAATACTGCGGCGCGTAGCTATACTGCGGATACTGATCGTAATAATCGTAGTAATAATCCTGTGAAGGTACTACGTACGAGTACGTGCGATAGACCGGGTAAGCCTGCGGGTAATACGAGTAATTATTCGAATAACCGGAAGAATACGTCGGATAATTTACCCAATCGCCGGAACGGTCACGCCAGTAGTCCCTCGAAGACCTCCGTGAGATCTTATCTTCCCAGCGATACTGCTTTTCGAGTTCCCTTTGGTATTGACGCGCATCACGGCGGGCATGTTGATATGCCTGACGACTGTGGCCCCAATCACTGTTTCCCGGGCCGCTCCAAGGCCAATTCGATGCACGCCCGCGGCTGTCACTACCTCGATCGTCGTCACGGCCGCGCCAGATTCGTTGTACGTCGTTCGACCGGTAATCACGATCGCGCCCGCGTTCTGCCTGACGTTGCCAACCACGCTGGCGGTTCCATTCGCTTTCCTGCGCCCGTCTTTGATCACGCGCCTGTCGGTCCCACTGACGTTGTCGCTGGCGCTCAGCTTGGCGCTGCTGGTTCCACTGGGCCTGCTGCGCTCGTCGCTGTTCGCGGGCTTGCTGCTGCCACTGGCGTTGCTGGTTACGCTCCACTTGCCGCTGTATCTGCTGTTGGCGCTGTGCCTGCCGTTGCTGGTTCCACTGGGTTTGCTGAGCGCGGCGCTGCTGTTGGGCTTGTTGCTGCCATTGGCGCTGTTGCTGGCGCTCGGCTTGGCGCTGCCACTGTTGTTGACGTTGAGCCTGTTGCTGGACTTGACGTTGCTGACGTTGAGCCTGCTGCTGCCATTCGCGCTGTTGTCGCTGGGCCTGCCTCTGTTGATTCCACTGCTGTTGCTGGGCCTGTCTCTGCTGCTGGACCTGTTGCTGTTGCTGGCGCTGAGCTTGCTGCCACTGACGCTGCTGCTGGCGCTCCTGGCCGCCGCCTTGCTGCTTCCAACCGCCGTTGCCGTTACCGCGGCTCTGCTGCTGCCAACCGCCACCGCCTTTTCCCCCGCCGTTGCCGCGTCCGCCGCCGTTTCCTTTACCGCCCTTCTGCGCAAACGCGGAAGAACCGCCAGCGAGAAAGATAACCATCACCGCCGCAAATACCGTCCATAAATACTTATTAAACCTGGTTCCCATAAAGTCCCCCTTTCAATTTCCAACTAACAATCGCAGTGTTTTACGAGATCAATAGACGCAAGATGCGTTCCATTCGTAGAACACCATTGTTTTTCCGGAGTTTATGGACGTAAATAAGACGTTATGGTGTATTAATAGACAATATCGTCTGCGAACAGAAAAGAGGCTTTTCGCGGCGTATACCGAAAAAAGCCTCTGAATTATCAGGTTTTGACCTGCTTAGAATCTTACGAAATTGAAGATCGACTGCAGGATTGCGCCGAGTATCTCGTATTTACCATTCGAATATCTTCCGTACTGATTACGGCTGTAATAACCGTCGTCATAGCCGCGTTGGAAACCTTCGCGGAAATAGTAATTATATTCGTCCATGCTGATATAGTAGCTATCGTAGCCGTAGGAAGCGTCCATATATCCGTACGAGCTCTGATAGTTATATCCCCAGCCGTCCATGCGGTCGGCCTGTCCGGCGCGGAAACCTTCCTCGTAGCCGTAATTGATCGCGTTTTGGATCATCTGCGCACCGTATTGGCTCGTGTAGTAGTAGCTGCCGTTACGGTTATAGCGATAATCGTGAATCAGGTTGTCGTAGTAACGAGCCTGCTGAAGACGGATCTGATCGCGGCGGATCTGGTCCCAGTAACGCTGCTGGTAACGAAGATAAGCTTGGCGGCGCTGGCGTTCGAGTTCACGCTGGCGCTGCTGCTGCATGTTCTGCCAGTTTTGATAGCGTCGATTGTATTCATCGAGCCGCTGGCGTTGTAGCTGCTGCTGCTGGGCACGGTTATAAGCCTGCCGCTGAGCATTTTGCGAGCGGATCTGCTCCTGCTGGCGACGCTGTTGTTCAACGCGCTGGCTTTGCTGAACGCGGCGCTGTTCATGCTGTTGCTGCTGACGCCAAACTTGCTGTTCATGATCGCGTTCCTGACGCTGTCTTTGCGCATTTCGCAGGTCGTTTTGTGAGTCCTGACGCTGCCTTTGCGCTTCCTGCTGTTGCCTCTGCGCTTCCTGACGTTGTCGCTGCGCATTTCGCAGGTCGGCCTGCGACTCACGCTGCTGTCTTTGCTCGTTCTGCTGCTGTCGCTGCGCTTCCTGGCCGCCTCTTCGCGCGTTTTGGTTCTGCCTTTGCGGCTGCTGCCGGCTATCGTCTTGTTTCGGCGGAATCGCCTGTCGTTCGTCCTGTCGGTCACGCCCACGTCCGCGCTGCTGCTGCTGTGCAGACGCGTCGGAACCGAGCGCGAAGAGCAGAACACCTCCGGCGATCGCCGCTGTGCCTATTCTCTTAAATCTTGAACTTCTCATGGTGTTCCCCTTTTTCCGTTGATACATGGGTGGAGATATTCCGTCCCTACCAGAAAGAGCGCAACTTTCGTACCACAACAATTTACGCAGGTAATTGCTTGATTATCAGTGGATTACTTGCCGCGGGAAATACCATTTCGGCTAGCGCAGCCGACAAATTCGGGTGGAAGTTATTTGGTAAATTCGTAGGCAATATGAACGTTCAGAGCGCCGTTCGCGACCTCGTGTCGGACGCCGGTGGCTCGCATGCGCACGCTGCCGGAATTTTGTATCGGGAATACAAATGAAAGTTTGTCCATACGCACGATCTCGATCGGATTTACCTTTTTGTCGATGGACGTCTGGACCATTCTCGCCAGCAAATTGCTGCCGATGCCCGACGTGCCGTTAAGCGCTACATTCACTACGTTTGCCCTGCCGACGAGGCGTTGCCCGTCGCGGTCGAATTCGAGGTCGATGTTTGTTTCGGCGTAGCCGGAAAATTCGACGCAGCCGAGCAATGGCGGGTTGTAATTGCCGACGAACGCGATCGGTGTGTAGATCTTTCCATCACGGAACCTGACCGCCGTCCGCACACCGGCATTTTCGCGGACGAGCTTGATCGTTTCGCTGCACACAGGCCGCGACGCGAACGAATTACTCATCATCGGCATCGGCCGCTGACTTGTGTTTTCCCGGCCGATCGCAAACTCGGGCGGCGCGGCGTTCTGATATATGGCGTCGAGAAGCGAATCAAAAAATTGTTCATTCAGAGTGATGGTTATCTCTGCCCGCTGCTGCCCGAAAGCCGCTGCCGAACACAGCAGTAGGAATCCGATCAGTGTGATCGATCTTTTCATTGAAATGCCTCCCTAAAAGTGCGGATAAGTGTTGAGATGCAGCGAGCCGCGCCACTTGTTGTCCGTCTTACAGCCCGCTCCGAACGATATCGTGCAGCCGCAGCAGGCCGATGCAGTTCCCCGCTTCGTTGACAACCGGCAGTACGGATATCTGGGACGGACGGTTTTCCATAAGCTGAAGCGCGTCGAAAGCAAGCATCTCAGGCGTTGACGTTATCGGCGACCGCGTCATCATCTGTTCCGCCGTAAGGCCGCCGAGCTGAGACGCTTCAGTCCTCTCGATCGTCCGCCGAAGATCGCCGTCCGTGACGATGCCGATGAGCATCCCGTACGTGTCGACGACATTCACCGCTCCGAGCGAATGCTTTGAGATCGACCTCACAACTTCGAGCCAATCGGCGTCCGGCTGGACGTTCGGACTTTGCTGCATAAGATCCGCAACGCGCAGTGTCAGCCGTTTGCCGAGCTTGCCGGCCGGATGATTCGCCGCGAAATCCTCTGCAGTAAGCCCGCGAGCTTCCATCAGCGTCATCGCCAAAGCGTCGCCGATGGCCAGAGCTACGGTCGTCGACGTCGTCGGTGCAAGATTCAGCGGGCACGCTTCTTTATCCACCGACGCGTCCAAAGCCACGTCTGAATGATTCGCCAATGTCGAATCCATGTCGCCGACGATCGCGATCATTGTTACCTGCCGGTGCTTGAGCGCCGGTAAAATGTTCAGGATCTCTTCAGTTTCGCCTGAATTGCTGAGCGCGATGACGACGTCGCCCTGTCGAATCACGCCGAGGCTGCCGTGGAGCATGTCTGAGGGATGCACGTGTATCGCGACGGTGCCCGTGCTAGTCATTGTCTGCGCGATCTTTTGCGCTATCACGCCGGATTTTCCAACGCCCGTTACGATCACTTTACCATCGCAGCACGTAAGCATTCCGATCGCTCGTTCGATACTTGCCTCGTCAACGCGGCCGGCCGCACGCTCGATCGCCGCCGCTTCCAGTCGCAGCAGGTCAATTATCTTGTTGAAATGTTCAGCCACATTAGGAATTTTGCGGTTTACCGTGTATTTTGGCAAGGACGTAGCGGCCCGCAAAATATACCGTCCGTTTTCGTCGTCAGATCAAGACTATGAGAGCGATAACTTGCACACAATGCGGAGCCACGATCGAACATGTTTCGGAGACATCTGCGATCGTGGAATGTTCGTACTGCGGCGCGAGAATTTTGCTGCCGGGAAGGCCTGCCCACCTCATTGAAGAGGTGCCCGCGCCAACGTTTGAATCGGAGCCCATCGGCAGAAAACCGCAGGCGTATATCGTCGCCGCGATCGCATTGCTCATACCGATCGTCAGTTTCGTCATTATCATCGGCACAGCGGCAAAGAATCAATCAAAGGCGGGTTTGAAAGCGCCGACGCCGATATATACGCCGGCGGCTTATCCCACGCCGACGCCATATGTGACCGTCGCTCCACTGCCGCCGGCGCCAGTTGTTAACTATCAGCCGCGTATAGAATGGGACGGGCCGAACGACCTGATGCACTTCGAAAGTCCGAGCGTCGATATCAGCGAAGTCGCTCATCTTACTTCGGACGAAATAAAAAAGACGGTATTCAAGGACCGGAAAGTAAAACTTCGCGTCATGATCAACACCGAGGGTGAAATCGACGATGTGGAGGTCATTTCCGGCCACCCGATCCTGGTTAAGGCCGCTGAGGATTCGGCAAGACTAACGATCTTTCGGCCCCGCTCGAAACCGACAAAGCGCGTCGTTACTTATATTTTCCGGGTTCTGGAAGATTAACGATTTACTTGTCCGGCACGGGCTTAAAGACATCCAACACGATCTGCCATTTGCCGCCGCGAAGCTGCCAGATCTGTAAATAATTACCCCGAACTGACTTGCTGCCTTTCGTTTCCGTGTATTCGTTCACAACATATGACATGTCTCCAGTGCCGTAAACCGAGCCGTCGCCTTTGAATTCGATTACCGAACCTACATTCTTCAGGTAATCCAATGCCGCCTTTTTCCCGATTATCGGAAACTGGCCTTCTCGAAGCAGGCGCACATCGTCGGCTACATAATGAGCATATGCATTAACGTTTCCCTTCTTCGATACATCGGACATGAATGACTTCGCGGTCTTGAACGATTGGAGTCCGGGATCATTTGTTTGGACCTTCCAGCCGCTCTCTCCGCTCGTTGCTTCTGAGAAGTTCGCCGGTTTAGGATGGTCTATGCCTATATCGAACGCAAATCTGAATTTCCCATCCGGCTGCCTCACCCACACTGTCGCAAACTGTCCGAATCCGGCCGCGTCGCCCTCCATACCCTTCGGCCGGTATTCCCAATTACCAGTCGTATATCCCATGGTCCCGCTTGCCGAAACGTTCGCAAAATTCGGGGCCCAGGCGAGCAGCCCCGGCATCTCTCCGCGGTTTTTCCAGTATTCACGGGCATTGACCTTGTCCGGAAGAAATAGATATGCGTCCGGTGCAGAATATTCCAGAAACGCATGCTTCGCTCCCTTTTCCGCAGCCAATTTAGCAAACGCACGTTCGGTATCGACAAGTTCCTGAAACGCGTTCTGCCCGGTAACAGTCGTCCATGCAATCAATATCGACAAAACCAGTAATGCAGCCCTCATAATTACTCGATCCTCACAATCTCCGTTCCGGTCCGCCCGAAGGTCTCCGGGTGATACATTTCCTCGGCCTTTGCCGGCGGAACAACGAACTGCCCGGGCGTCGTAGCCCTTGCAACATATGTGTAATTATAAACTCCTTCCCAAAGCAGCGAAGCGAATGCTTCCGCTCGCTCGTCTCGGAAGTTCTGGTGTTCGAACCAATTAGCCCGCCACCACCACGAACCGCCGAACGAACGGCTGCCGAATTCGACAACGCCCGTATTTCCGCCGCCAGTGTCGGCCGGCAGGGCTTCCGTAACGGCAAGTCCGGGATTCAATATCTCGAGGCCTGCGGGCAGATTGTCAACAAGCGCGACATGGTAACGTCGTGCCTGTGCGACCATCGTAAGCCTTACGCGTACGCGTGCGCCAGATTTGATCGTCCACGAACCGTCCGGATTTTGTTTAACGTCATCGGCATTATCGATTGCTTCGTACTTGCGAAGCACGGTAAATCCGTAATCCGCAGGTTCTAGTTTCAGGTTCTTGGGAGCATATTTCATCCCGATCCGGTAATAGAGCCTTCCGGCACCCTGTTTGTCGAGAATAAGATTTGACGAGCCGCCCTGTTCGATAAGGTACGACATTGGAACGTTCAGCAGATTCGAATCGACCGTCCGCCCCGCAAATTTCTGTTCGCCGGCATAGGCGCTGCCCAGCCATACACGGGTCACAAAATCGGGCGTGACCTTTTCATAGGCCTGGAAATACTTGTCGAGCGCGAGCAGGATAAAGACGTTTTCCTGCGTGCTGCTCCAGCGGCCTTCTTTACGATGGTCGAGCAAGCCGCGGACAAGTTTCGGGACGAGATCGCTATTTTTATCCGACTTGATCAGAGCCTCCAGCAGCACGCCGTCGGCTCGTCGGTTCGAATACATTATCAGCCATTGGCCGTCGCCGTAGTCCGTCACGAAATTTGCGGTCGCCGCCGTTTCCGTTGTGCGGTTCAACAAATGTCGTCGGATAGCGATGACCTCGGATGCCGAACCAGGATCGTCCGCGAGAACAGACAACACCCAGCCGAGAGCTTCGAACGGCATCTTCTCGATGGTCGCCTCTGCCAGCAGCTTTTTGGCCTTGCCAGCGTCTTTGTCACCCATCAGGTCGCGAACGTACAGAGCGTACGCCGATATCGTCCAACGCACCTGAGGAGCTCTGTGCCATTCGTCGTAATGCTTCTCGACGTCCTTAAGATAAGGTTTCGTGCGGTTGATCATATCTTCCGGCACCGCAAACCCCTTCTGTTTCGCTAGCACGAGCGAATGCGCTGTATGAACGGTGAGGAATGGATATTTGTAGCGCTCGCCGTCGCGACGCCATAGGCCGAAGCTGCCGTCATCCCGCTGCCGCGACCGCAGGATCTTGACGTCCTTATCAAAGGAAGCCTTGACCTCCGCTTCGCTCGGCATTTCCTTTGCCTTGAAAGCGGATAATACGTCCTTCAACGCCGCGATAGAGATCATCCGCGAAGCGATCTGCTCCGTGCATTCGAACGGGTAGCGGTAAAGATATATGAAGGCGTCTGTCAGCTCCTGTAATTGGGTCGAACTTGTCGTTACCTCAAGACCGCCAAATTGCGAATATACATTCCCCGGAGCCTGCACGGGTTGAACGATCGCACCGTTCTGGTCTGTCGTTCCATAGGTCGCAAAGGCTTCGGTCGTAGCGGGCGTCCACACCGGCAGCGATATTTCAGCCGCGTCCGAATGTTTCCCTGAACTTACGGCAATCTGGAACCTGGCAGTTCCCGCCATAGCGGCGACGGCCGGGAATCTGACCTCTTCGCGGCTGTTCTCTTTTACCACGACGCGCCGGCCAGAGGCCGAAACACTGCCGGTTTCCTTGTTCGAAGAAACACTGCCGCTATTTCCGTCTTTGAGCTCAGCGTTTGTCGCCCTCACGGCAACGTCCACGGCCATGTCCTGGTTAGTTTGATTTTGGATCACGACGGGAAGCTCTATCCGGTCTCCGAAATTCATAAACCGCGGTGCGCTCGGGCGGACCATCAGTGGTTTGCGTGCGGTGATACTAGATTCGGATTTGCCGAAACGCTTGCCCTGATCCACCGAGACCGCTGTAACGCGGTATCGCGTCAGGTTGTCCGGCAGTTTTACATCAATAGTAGCGTGCCCGTCGGCGTCCGTCCGTATCGATGGTGCAAACACGGCAAGCGCATTGAAATTCATCCGCTGAACGATCGCTTCGCCGTTCGAAATTTCCTGACCGTCGATCACGAACGAGTTTTCAGCGGCCGACGCTCCATCGACTGAAACGCCCGCTGCCATTTTTAGGAGCCGGGTTGCACTCCTTTCCGAGACACGTGTATCTGCTGCTCCCATCGGAGCTGGGGGAGGTGGCGGAGGCGAGTGGAGGTCTTCCGGATTCCCGAGCAAAACGTCCTTTCGCAAATGATGATCCGTCGTTCCGGCCGATCGCGGTGCGTACAAATATGCCGCTGGATCGGGAACGGAATAATTCGACAGAGCCAGAACGCTCTCGTCGGCTATAACTACCGCGACCTCGCTGTTCGCGACGGGATTGCCGCCGCTGTCGCGTACTTCAATATCGACCTTCGTCGTGCCGCCGGGAGCAAGTGTTTTATCTTGCGCCTCGGCGGTGACGGTAAGCTTTCGGGACGCGATCGACACAGGCAGGTTGATATTCCCGCTTGCATAAGCGGGCCGCAACGGCTGACGTGCATGTTCGGCAGTACTGCTTTCCTCAAGATTCCTCTCTGCCGCACCGACTAGATCTACCTGCGCGTAGATATTTGGCAGATATTTCTCTTCGATCGGTATTCTAAGAGTTATCGATGACTCCTTCATCGAGAACCGCTCGGTTTTGACGATGCCTTCGCGGCGAAGGGTGAGAACGCCTTCGGCGGGCGTGAACGGAGCGATCACCAGTAGTTCCGCGGTCTCGCCGGGCGCAAGGTCTTTTTTGCTCGGGATAATCTGAACTTCTTCCTGTTCGACATTACGTTTCGGCGGTATTTGACCACCCGGCACCCAGACGGTGATCTCACTTTCGTTTAAGCGTTCGCGATCGTCCATTACACGGGCGGTGACCGTGTAACGACCGCCCTGTTTGGCGATAAACATGCATTTCTGAGGGTTCTCTGCTGAGTTGATGCTGCATGCTTGCTCGTCGATCGTGACTTCTTTCCAGGAGCCCTTCTCAAACCGCCAATCCTTGAGCACTGCTTTCATTTCGACATTACGGCCGGCAACGATCTTACCGTCGATGTCCGTCACGATCGATTCGACCGTGATCTGTTCGCCTTTTTGAACAAAGGCGCGCAGCGTGCGGATGCCGACGTAGAGTTCCGACGGATGCACTAGCAGCGACGTATTCGATGCCCACGTTTGCCTGTTCACGTCTTGGACGGCCGCATTTGCGTTGATCGAATATGGCCGCGGCGGATGGACCGATTCAAAATCGATCTTCAGTAAATGCCTGCCTGCTGCATCCGTTACACCTTTGAATGTCTGCGTCTGACCGCCGCCGTAAGGCCGTGCATAGTCATAGAGCCGCCACCATGGAACCCAGGTGCCGAATGTAAAATCGCCGCGGTTTGGCGGGGTATAATTTGTCGGCGTCGCCGTGACGGTCCACGTAGTTTCAGCATTTGCGAGCCCGCCGCCAGCATAATACTTAGCGTCGGCAGACAACGTTGCGCTTGAGCCGACCAGGTGCGGGGCCTCGGTTTCGATCTTTGTCGTAACCTCGAATTCGGGCCGCCGGAATTCTTGGACCTGGAAACTATGCGAATATGTCGCACCGCCCAGCTCCGAAGATGTCGAGAGTTCCACTCGTGCATAGCCGAGATTTACGTTGTCAGGCAGTTTGAACTTCAGGTCGAACGCGCCGAACGCATTCAGGTTGCCTGTTCCCTTCGCTATCTCATTGTTGCGCGGGTCCTTTACCGACCATGTCAGGCCGCTCGCCGCATCGCCCAGCCCTTCGATATCACCAAGTTTCCCCGCCGTCCATTTCCGGATGTAACCTTTGACCGAGACTTCTTCGTTCGGTTTGTACATTTTTCGATCGTCGAAAACAAACCAACGAAGTTGATCGGTTTGTGGGTTTTTATACCAGCTTCCCACATCTTGCCAGTAATAGTCGGAGTTTTCAGGCAGAAAGGCGGAGTCTTTTCCGCGACGGGCGATCAGGATGTTAACGCCCGCCTGTTTCTCCGGCAATTCCATCCGCAACATACCGTTCTGAGCGGTCATGCCGCCCGCAGCGCGCTCGATCTCCTCCATTTCGACCGTCTCGCCATTCGTATCTGTCGAACCCGTTCCTCCCGCGCTGCCGTGGCCCCAACCGCTGACCCACTCCCATGCGCGTGCGAGAAAGCCCTCGTCTTCCACCGCTATCGTACTGACGTGACGTCCGTCCGTCGGATGGATCGACATCTGAACTCCCCCGAGCGGCTTTCCTGACAAAAGTTCGGTAGCAAATCCGACCAGTTCAGTGTTGTCAACGAAGGCGTCAAGCCCTATCTGTGTCGCTTGTATCCAGGTGAATATGCGCGAACGGTCGTTCTTGTCACGCCTGACGGTCGGTTCGACGTCGAGGATCACGTGGCCGAATCCGGCGTTCAGACCGGCGGACAGGTCAACCCGTGTTTCGGTCAATTCGTCAGATTTGCCGGATGTATTGATCGTTTTTTCCCACACGAGGCGTCCAGGGATAGTCGGCCGCTGTCCGTCGTCATAATTTATCCGACGCAGATATTGTGTGAATGGGCTCCAGTCCTCCGGCCTGACCGAATATAATCGGGCGCGGACTGATCTGTGGTTTGTCGTATAGATCGAAAAGGAGGACTTCGCGGCGGGATCCAGCACGTTCATGGGTCCGCCCTGTGAATAGAGCGCAGGGTCGGCCGTTCCTACGTTTATAGTTGCAGTAACGGGTGAGCCGAGCGTCTGTCCGAATTGATCCTTGAGCGAGGGATCGACAGTGATCTTATACGCCGTGCTGCCTATTTTATAGCCCTGAAAGTAGATGGTATTTCCCGAAGGATAGACGTTCAGTCCTTCGACGCGAGGCTCGACGCGGACCATATCGGCGGTAAACGCGGAAGCGTCGATAGGATTACTAAATTGAATGTACCATTGATCGAACGGCGAGCATCGCTTGCTGCCCCGCCAGCCGCAAACCGCTTCGTTAAATTTGAACGGGCCGTAGGTATTGAATGAGAATGGCTGCGGCTTTACGGTCTTCAGCGGGCCTTCGGCAGACGGCGTTCCGGCTTGGACAGTAACGGTGATTTGCGAATCGCCGGGCAGCGCGTTTTCTGTCAGGCCATCCGAATTCAACGCTCGGAAAGCGATCCATCGACCAGGCTGCGATTCCTTTACCTGAAACGCTATAGATGCGTCCTGTGCGATCTCCTGCTCGGTCGCAAGCCTAATCGGCAGCTTGCGCCGCTGTGAGGTGACGCTGACCGAATTTAAGACCGCCTCCTGATCTATCGCCTGATCGAATCGGATGAACATCAAAGCATCTCGACGGACAATCCGGTTCTGCGGGATCATGGCCTCAGCTTTCGGCGGAGGCGTCGTGAACGTCCACGTCACGACCTTCGATAGAATCTGTCCGCTAGCGGCCTTCGTTCCGGCTGGGACGCGCGCGGTAAATTTGGTGGCCATCGGAAAACGCTTGTCCGTGTCGAACATAAGCGTCCGCGTACCAAGCCATCGCCAGCGGCCCTCGACCTGTGGAGAAAGTTCCACGGGTGCGAATGCAGCCGCCTGTTCCTGCGACGTGACGGCAACCATCGGCTGTGAGAAGGTGACGTTGAGATCAGGAGCAAGGCTAACTTCACCTTCCGGCGAATATCGAACAACATCTAGCGTCGTACCCGGGTCGATCTTGGGCGTGCCGCGGCCTTCATCCGATGGGAATTTCACGGGAACCATATTCCCCGTCTTCGGCGCGGGCAGTGTTCCCAACCGTTTTGCGAACTCTGATCGATCGTCCGGGGCGGTTGTGATGCCGGGCAGCCGTCCGAGAAGGCGTCCGGTCTCGGAATCGCTAAGCGGGTCGGACGGCGCGGGTGTCTGAACGGCCTGGGGCACGCCGCTTTCGGAGCCTTCGCGAAGGCTGAAAACTAATCCATTCGGTAAGTTCACTATTCTGTTCTGGACGGTCCTTCCGTGCGTCTGCGCCCTTAGGCTCAGGAACATTGGCGACAGCATTCCGAAATAGATTGCGGCCAGCAGCAGGGCGGAGATCGGTTTTTTCATTATAAATTGGGGCCCGCGTCCGCGGGGCGTTCGAAACGATGGCGTTGAAAATTCTTTCGTTCCGATTCTACTCCTTCAATAGATTTACGGCGAACCGATAAAGTTGCTTTTGGCACCGCCTTAATTTACAGAACGGGCATTTCGGATGTTTCTTGCAAGCCATTTTTGCACGCAATTTAAAATGGCAAGGCCCCTACCGAGATCGGTAAGGGCCTGCCGGTCATTATTCCTCGGTTAAGGCTTTACGTAAACCGACGGGAGAGCCCTGTCGGAACCGGTACCGAAGATCATCCTGAACGCTGAGTCGTTGTTCGACGAGCGCCCGATCCATTCGCCACTGCGGAATACCGCCGGGTCGATCGAGCCGTCTCCGTCAAAATCGCCGACAAGCGCTCTGTCGCCATCCGCCCCAAGTTCGATACGAACGATGTTCATATCGGAACTTCTGCGTATGTACCAGGCGCCTTCCGCGGGACGGAAGACGGCGAGGTCGGCATGGCGGTCACCATCGAGATCGCCGACAACCGGGACATCGCCGGCATTGCCGAAATCGACTTCGCTGATAGCACCGCCGGTGATGATGGTCCATCGTCCGTTCGAACGGTCGAAAATGACCGTCTCGGCCTTGCCGTCACCATCGATGTCGGCAGCAGATACGATCGGGTCGATCAGGCCGGGAACGGGTTCGTTAATGACTTCCCTGCCGTCGCTATAGCGAACGGCCAGGACATTTTTGCCGGTATGCCATGTAGCAAGATCGGCAATTCCATCCCCGTCATAATCCGACGGTACGGGAATCTCGGCCGGTCCGCCGAGGCTCGCCATGCGAATCTCACCCGACTTCGAAAGATTTATGTACCATGTACCATCCGAAGGCCGGTAGAACGCGAGATCCCAGCGTCCATCGCCGTCATAATCAGCAGCGGCGGGAACGTCGCCTGTTTCACCGAATTCCCTCGATTCCCACGTATCATCCGAGCTTCGCTTGATATACCAAGCGTTCTCTGAGCCGCGGAAGAACGAGGCGTCCGTCTTGCCGTCACCATCAAAATCGTACGGTGCTCGGCCGAAGTACGACTTTTCGGTCGAATTTTCAGCAGTCGCCGAGAAATTCAGACCTGAAAGATCATTCTCGAGATAGACGGTCTGTGACGTCGGCGAGAAGGTGTAGCGGTTGTTCTTGGGCGTGATCGTATAGTTGTCGCCCGTTGGAATTCCGCCGAGGGAATAATAACCGAAGTTATTCGAATAGGTCGAAGCAACCGGTCCGGACGCGTTGCTGATAATGAACGCCACGTACGGGACACCGCTGCCGTTAACGTCCGTCACACGGCCGCTGAGGCCTGCCGTCGCGTTCGTCGGAGCAAGTGCTTGGCCGATTCCCCAATCCGAAAAATCGGTTATTCCCGCAACACCAACTGTATTAGCTGCCGGGTTTGCCGTGCTCGGAACTTCCGAAGTAACGCCGCCCACACGCTTGAACGCCTTGTATGCGCCCTCGTTGCCGTTTACGTCGCTGTCATCGTAACGGAAGAGTATGTCCGCCGTTATGTCTCCGGTTTCAGTTATCGACCATTGACGCGACGCAGCGACAGCCTGAGCAAGCCCGGGCAGAGCCGCATCGGTCGCTTTGATCTGCAGTGACGACGGATTAGCGCCTAGCGTCGTCACACTTACCGTTGCAGGCGAATATGCGTTATCACCTACGTGGAATGCATAAGATCCCGCAGCCGTGAAGGTGCGCTTCAAATTACCGTCAACATAGCCGGCAGTGCGAGTTACGGCTCCGTTGTGGGTCAGCACATTGTCGCCGGTATGAATAACGCCGGTCGTCAGGGTCAGGGCACCCGTAACGGTAAGGTCGCCGCCCGCGATCGTTAGAGTATGGCCGGCTTCATTGTCGTCGTAGGTCAGATTGACGAGCGAGCGGCTTGGGTTGATCTCCGGCCCGGTCGTTCTGGACGCTCCCGTACGAAGGTAAGAGATATTTTGTCCACCGGCTCCTAGATTGAATACCGGTGCAACGTCGAAACTGCCTGCCAGCGTGGGCGTCGTCGTGTTACCGAACTGTACGTTGTTGACGGTTGCATCGCCGTTGCCGATGGTTAGCTTGTTCGCATTCGTTATACCGCCAACGAACAGAATTACACGGCGTACAACGATATTAGTGATACCGGGATCGAGAACCACGCCGCCGTTTTGAGCTTCGAAGCTCGTCATCGGAGCAGTCACAGTTCCGCTGCCGGCATAGGTCTGCGGCTCGTCGGCCAGGAACCAAATGAAGCGCGAGCTGGCGCCGTTGTGAGTGATCGTACCGTTATTCGTTAAGGTGTGGCCATTCATCAGGAACACGGCGTTGCCGAAGTTCATGGTGGAACCCGTCGCGATCGTGATGTCGCGGGTGATATTGTTCCACGTAACCGCCCCTCCGAATGTTGCCGTATGACCGCCTCCATTGTTGGTAAGCACGAGGTTTGGGATCACACCCTGGATTGTGAACGATTGCGCAGCACTCGTGGAGGAATTGCCGAGCTGCAGAGTTCCGCCCGTAACCGAAGTGGTTCCGGCAGTTGTCGAAGCAGAACCCGACTGGTGCCTGTAGTCCCGCGGGCCCGATGCCGCTGTGTTAGCGTTCTGAACGACAATGTTTCCGCCAGTGATCGTTACGAAGGACCCAGTAGACGTTCCCATGTCAAAGCCTGCCAGCGTCGTCGACGTGTTGCCGACGGTATGTACCGTCACGGTTCCGCCGGTCTGCGTGTAATTAATTGCCGTCGCCGCAGCGCTAACGCCGAAACGTCCGGCAGCATTTACCGCGCCGCCTTCTACCTTGATCTTCGATCCAGCGGCAAACCCCATTGAGTTGCCCGAAGCTGTTCCGATATTGAACGTCCCGTCGGAAATGGTCAGTTCGCCCGTGAGCGTGGATGAACCGTTCTGTCCGGTCACCGTGTAATTCGGGTTGTTGAGCCAAAATCCGGCGCTCGCAGGAATCGAGAACGCAGCCGCAGTGAATGTACGCATGTCAGCCGTGAAGGTTCCTGAGATCTTGAAAGTCCCCGATGTGAGCGTGAGATATCCAGCAGAAGCGCTGTCCGTTGTCGAACCACGAACAGTGAATCCGTTACTCGTCAGTTCAACTAATGCACCCGGGCCTCCCGACTTATTCATCGTGATCGAGCGTACGTCGATCGACCCGCTGCCGCTGATCGTCGCGTCATTCGGCCCCGTGAACGTAAGTGCCGCACCAGCCGTGTCGCCGTTGGTGCTGAGGTCTATCGTGCCGCTGTTCAGAATACTACCGGCAATATTAACGCCGTGTGTGACGACGGTTCCGGTAAGCGCACTTCTAAATGTGCCCGCGTTCGTCAGATCGCCGCCCATGCTAAGCGTACGCGCGGCAGCTTCTTCAAACTGAAGCGTTGCGCCCGATTCGACGATTACGCTGTAAGCCGTAGCGTCCGCATCGATCGTGACCGTTGCACCGCCTGCGATCGTAACATTCTCATTTGCCGTTGGCACAGCACCGCCGACCCATGTGGCGGGGTTGCTCCAATTTCCGCCCGAAGTGGTCGAAGTACGGCTACCCGGCGAATTAGTCGTTTGGCTCCCCGTCACGGAAGCGCTTGTCGAGCCTTCGCTAATGGCATCCACACGATAAAAATAGTTCGTGGTCGGCAGCAAGTTTGTGTCGGCAAAGCTCGTAGTATTAGCAGCCACTGTGGCAATCTGAGTAAAATTCGTACCGTCTGTTGAACGGAACACCCTGTAAGAGAGTTCGTTCGACGCATTATCTGTCCAATTAACTGTCAATGTCGTGACACCAACGTTTGTAAACGTCATCGCGGTGGGAGCCGCCGGAATATTCGGAGTAAACGTGTACTTCGTGCCTGCCGGAATAGCATCGGTCTGCGTGGAATTGTGCGTCGTATATGAGACGGTATTGTCCGATGTGGTAACGCTGGCAAAGTTCGTCGCCGTCCCGGCCTGGAGGCCGATCGTGTAGCCAGCGTCGGTGGCCGCTGCAGCCGGCATGGCTCCGTAGACAAATTCGATCACGCCGGTCGTCTCGTGCATCCACATTTGGAACGATCCGTTTCCAACAGCTCCGGTACATGTGGAGTTTCTCGTGATCTTCATGTTGTGCCATTCGACGACAAGCGTTCGGTTCGGAGCGGAACCGATCACTTTGTATCGGATCAATCCGTCGGAACCTACACACAGATCGTCAAAGTAAGGGGCGATCTTCGGCGCATTCGTCGTGGTAGCAAAACCGGTTGCGTTGTTGAATGCTGTTGTAATTACAACGCCGCCGAGCTTTACGAGGCCGTTCGCGTTTACCGAGAACTGTGTATAAAGTTCACCGTCGTACCTAAAATCGAAACCGATATTGGTAACAGCCGAAGCGGTATCGTCGGAGCTCGCCGCAACAAGCTGCGTTGCCCCGGTGGACATATCTTCTAGAGCGACGCCACCCTGGTTCGAAAACGCATATGTCGCCGCCGTAATAAGGTCAGCCGAAACCGATTTTTCGGAATTCTCGAAAAGAACTTCTGTTTTTATGCCATCGACAATGGGCTGGTCGGCTCTTGCCGAAACCATTGTTGCCCGCTGGCCAAAAATACTTAATGTACAGCACAGGACGGCGATGGTCATTAATGTATATACACCTAGACCTGATCGCTTCGTCGATCCATTCATAACTCTCCTCCGTAATTTATTGCCCTTCCTATTTTGACGCGTACGATAATGACATCTCCGACTTGCGAATCCTCGATATGGAAGAGCATCGCTGTGAATCAATTCGCCAAATGCGCGGAGTAGATCATCAATGGATGAGACGGCCATTCAATTCGGTCAAGAACGAGCGGCAACCTCGATAATGCCTGCTTGGTAATGCTGATTTGATATTTATAGCTGTCGGAAATATACAATGATTCGCTATTTTGTCAAGGCAAATTTCGCATATTCTGACCCGCCATCAAAAAGTTCCGCTTAATTCGCAGTTGGCCTGGTCCATCGCGGCAGAAATAAGTTCGATTTCCGTTCAATAATTCTGTTTTCCTGTTATACTTGAGTCGGAAAATGCAACTTTGGTCGGGCCGCTGTCGTAAGGGAATTGGCAAAAGTTCTTTATAATTGAGGGTTATCAGGAGCAGATAGAAAAAATGGGATTATGGGCACGTTTAACACGAGTTTTTAGAGCCAGCACGGGCGCTGCGCTCGACAAGATCGAGAACCCGGAGTTGGTACTTCAGCAGACGATCCGTGACATGCGCGACCGCGTCCCGGAGCTGAACAATTCCGTGGCGCAGGTCATGGCGACCGAACGCCTGTTGATGAAGAACCATGAAAACCTGCAGAAACAGGTCGTCGAGCTCGATTCGAAGATCAAAGCCTCCGTCAAGATGGGCCGGGATGATATCGCAACCGCTTACATCGGCCAGCTTCAGCAGGCTCAGATGGATCTTGACCGTACCTCAAGCCAGCTTGAGACCGCCGGAATGGCTTCGAAGAACGCGTTGAAGGCACGCGATAATTACGTGCTGAACATGAAGAAGCGAACTGCCGAAGCGATGCAGCTTATCAGTCAAGCCAAACAAGCCAAGCTTCAGGAGCAGCTTGCTCAGACCATGGAAGGTTTCAATATCGGTGACGATGCCTCAACCTTCAATGAAATGCGTGAAAAGATCGAACGCAGATCGGCTGCCGCCGAAGCGAAACTGCAGCTCGGGTCGCAATCCGTCGATTCTCAAATGGCCGATATCGAGCGTGAAGCTATGGACATACAGCTTCACGACAAGCTTCTCGAATACAAGCAGCAGATGGGCCTTCTCGGTTCGGGTTCGGGAACGACAGCAGGCAAGCAGATCGGCGCGGGCTCCGGGGCTAACGAGGAAGAAGTTCTCAATGAGGTCATCGTAAAAGAGACCAACGAAATGAACCGTTCCCAATAGGGCAATAAGCAATAAACGTACTACTGATAATCGGCATCTAGTTACTTATGGCAGATTTGGCGAAATACCAGCGGGACATTACCAGATTTAATACTAGCTACGCGAAGGAAGCGGTCAAGGAACCCGTTAATTTTTGGGGCCTTGCCGGCTTTGCTGTCGCGGCGGCTTATACGGGTAGTGTTATTCCTCTGCTGATCGCACTTATTTGCGAGATCGCTTATATCCTGGTCGTACCTAATCTGCCCTCGTATCGGCAGATGGTAAATCGACGCGAAAAGGACCGCCTTCGCGCTCTTAACAAGGCCGGCCGCGAGAAGCTGATCAAATCCTTCACTCCGCGCGAGCGTGAAGCGGTCGAATACCTCCGGTGGCTGAAGGAAAAAATTCAGGATAATTACAAGAAGTTTGCCGGTGCCCGCGAACTGCCGACAAATCTGCAAACCCTCGATCAACGCTGGGAAGATTTTGTGGACCTGCTCGACGTTTACCGTCGGCGAAAACAGCACCTGAAGTCAATTAACCGCCAGGCCGTGCACAATCAGCTCTCGCAGGCGTACCGTGCCGCGGAGAGCTCCACCGACGAAAAGACGAAACGTATCCAGCAGACGAACGTCGAGATTCTAAAACGCCGCGTCGCCTCGTTTGACGAGATCGAACGCAGCGTAAAGCTTGTCGAGGGCCAGCTTCAATCTATAGAGAATTTCTTTAGCTATCTGAACGACGAGATCGTGACAATGTCTACGCCCGAGAAATTCTCGCTTCTTGATTTCGAGCAGCTATCTGATTCGATCGCGATGACAAAACAGATGCTTGACGCGACGGCCGATTCCGTCGGTCAGCTCGATTCGTACAATCGCGAGATGGGCAATTACGAGCTTCTTCCCGAAGGCAACCGCTAACCGTTCAAATTAGGGTTCAAATCCCTCGATCTCAGGCAGATCTCCCGGACCGGATGCCGCCGGCACTTTTCCGGGAGCAGCGGCTTCTGATTCATCCGATTCTACCTTCATATCAAGATCGCCGATCGCGAGTGCCAGGTTATTCGCGTTGCTGGCGTAGGCAAGGCCGACCTCTTTTTCGATCTGCCCGTTGCGGATCATCTTCTCAAGCTCACGGTCAAACGTCTGCATCCCGTCCATTTCGCCGTCATTCATTGCGTCGACGATCGATCGTCCTTCTTTCTCGCCTTTCTCTATATATTCGCGGGTACGGGAGTTTGAGACGAGTATCTCGATCGCCGCGATGCGCCCGCCGCCGATCTTGGGCATTAGCCGTTGCGAAATAATTCGTCTGAAAGATTGCGCGAGCCGCGTGCGGATCGCGGCCTCTTCTATCTTCGGAAAGACACCGATGATGCGATCGATGGTCTTTGCGGCGTCAATAGTGTGAAGCGTGGACAGAACGAGGTGGCCCGTCTCAGCGGCCTCCAGTGCGACCTCGATCGTTTCTCGATCACGCATTTCGCCGACGAGGATGACCTTTGGGGCCTGTCGCAGCGCCGCACGCAGCGCAAGGGCGAAATCCGGTGTGTCGGAGTGCAGTTCCCGCTGATGTACAGTGCCGAGTTTATGATCGTGAATGAATTCGATCGGGTCTTCGATCGTTACGATATGATAACGCTTTGTTGAGTTTACTAAGTCGATGACCGCCGCGAGCGTCGTGGACTTCCCAGATCCGGTCGGCCCTGTGACCAAAACCAAGCCGTTCTTTAATTCGGCGGCGTTTCGAACGGCAAAAGGCAGATTCAGGTCCTGCCAGTTCGGCGGTGTCGTCGGGATAACACGCATAACGATCGCATGCGTTCCCCGCTGCCGAAAGATATTCACGCGAAAGCGGCAAAGGCCCGGGACACTGTACGAAATATCAGCAGAACCGCGTTTTTCAAGCGTTTCAAGGCCTTGTTCATTGCCGCGCAGCATCAAATCGGCCATGGCCTTGACCGCGGGTGCAGAAAGCTTTTCTAAGCCAGGTATTGGAACTCCCTGCAGATCGCCGCTCAGCTCTACTTGCGGAGGACGGCCGGGTGAAAATATAAGGTCACTTACCTTTTCGCCCGCGGCGAGCATACGCTGCAGCACCCCGTGAAATTGCTGCGGCGTCGGGCCGCTTGGCGATGACGATGTTGGTGCGGCCGTACTTCGGACCGCGTGGGACGATGGTATTTCGTTCATGATAAGTTGAAAGGATGGAGATCCGAGCCAAGATCAAACGCCGTTGCGGACTGTCACCGGCCCGAATAATCAGAATACTATCTCGAACACTTCAAAATCAATAGAAAGTAGAAACCTTGTCACCGCCGTGCTAATCGAATAGAATAATCGGTTTCGGAATTGCGTGAGAATTCTATAGTTAGCAGAAGTCTTTAATTTTAGGTAAGGTTTTTATAATCATATGAAAAGAGTTGGAATTTTAGCGGGCCGCGAGGTCACCTTTCCCGAATCGATCATCAATCGCATTAATGAAAAAGGCAACGGTGAGGTCGTCGCCGAAATGATAACGGTTGGCGGAATACGCCTTGACGAGCCGAAAAAGTATGACGTCATAATCGACCGAATCTCCCATGAGGTTCCCTATTATCGTGCGATGCTCAAACGAATGGCACTCGAGGGAACATATATCATCAACAATCCCTTTTGGTGGTCGGCAGACGACAAGTTCTTCAATTTTTCCTTGGCGGCAAAGCTCGGCGTGGCGATCCCGAAAACGGTGCTTCTCCCGCAGGAAAAGTATATTCCGGACATCACGTCGGAGAGCCTTCGAAATCTTGAGTTCCCGATAGACTGGGAAGGGATCGTTAATTACGTGGGCTTCCCCGCATTTCTTAAACCCCATGACGGCGGCGGGTGGAAGAATGTGTCGAAGATCCATTCGCTCGAAGAACTCTGGCACGAATTCAATCAGACGGGAACGCTATGTATGACGCTGCAGGAAGGCATCGAATACGATCAGTTCGTCCGGTGCTATTGCGTCGGCAAGGAGAAGGTCCTGATCATGCCGTATGACCCGTCAAAACCCTATCTTTCGGGTATGCAGTACGTCAGCATTGAGAACTATCTTTCGCCTGAGCTCCATTCACGCGTCGAGCGCGATGTTATCACCATCTGCGAGGCACTTGGTTACGATCTGAACACCGTGGAATTTGCCATAAAGGACGGCGTGCCATATGCGATCGACTTTATGAATCCCGCGCCTGACGCGGAACTCGCATCGGTAGGCGAATACAATCACAATTGGATCGTCGATTCAATGACCGAGTTTATTTTCAAGAAGCTTAAGGAAGGCTTTGAAACTCCTAATTACCGCTGGTCGGCTATGCTAAATCCCCCGGGCACGGTCAAAAGGCAGGCGACTGCAAAAAAGCCGGCCGAAAGGGCCGCGAAAACCGCTGCTTCGGCAAGGCCGCCCGCGAAAAAAGCCTCCACGCGGCCCTCTGTAAAGACTAAGAAGGCTACTGGTAACAAATAACGAACTATGAGCCGCCTCAAGGGGCGGCCCTTTTGTTTGTGCGGTTTATTCTTCGTCTTCGATAAGTTCAAAAGGAATACGCTGTGTCATAAGACGGGCAGCTGCGCCGAGCACAATGCGGACCGAAAGGCCTATTCCGGACACTGCCCACGCAATGTCGGTCATTAACGACATTTCTAATGCAATTCCGAGGGGAATAAGGGGGATTGCAGCCAATGCAGTGCCGAGAGCCGTTTGCTTGAGGTCGTTGAAAGTGTCAAGTAGTCCAATGCGGCTGATCTCCATGTCGAGGTACTCTTCGTTATCATTGAGATGCCCGAAATATTCGGCCTCGTTTCTAGTCCAGCGACGAACCGCTGGTGTTCTGGCGATCTTCTGTGCGTTTGAGAGATGATGGATGGCATGGGCGATCTTGCCGTCACGAAGTGCGATCTCAGAAAGGCCTCTCAGTGACCGAAAGCTTTCGCCAAAGCGCTCGATCGACCGTTCGTAAACCGATCGTGCCCTACCCCATTCCCCGGCCTGGGAGTACATCTCGCCGAGCCGGGACAAAAGTTCCGCGTCGATGCCCGCACGGCGCTCCGAAAGCCGAAGTAATGCGATCGATCGCCGGCGGAGTTTAGCGTCATTCTCCAAGCCCGAAATAGATTGAAGACATCGTGCGAATTCGTACAACAGCCGTCCGTCGAACGGGTCGATCAGGGCAGCGCGGCGGAAAACTTCTTTTGCCTGCAGCAAGTATCCTGAAAGCCTCAATTCGTTTGCAAGTCGGCGAAGATATCCGGCCTTTTCGAGACTGTTCGGTTCTTTTTCAGCCGAACGAGCACCGATCCGCACCTTTTCAACGGCAGATACCTGCAAAACGTCGGTGGCCGGGATCTGAAATGCTGCCGCTTTTTCCCGCAGGGCTTTCGGCGACACGAGATAATCCCGCACTTCTACAGATCGTATGTCGAGAACGTCTTCGTTCAACAACGAAAGTACTGCACGCACAAACCGGCCATAATTCCGACTGCCTGAAGACACGATAAATTCCCGGTCACGGCCCCGAAATGCAGTTTGGTAGCGGTAAGTGACTCGCCCGCCGCGGCGAAATGATCGAACAGCCGATGATTCCACCTGTTCGATCTGCCCCAGGCGAAGGCGGTTTGCGGAACCGTTACGAGCCGCCCAAAATCGGAATATCCAGCCGGTGCGGTAGATCCTGCGCCCGTCGAACACGATCTTATCGGTCGTTGCCAGTAATGTGACCACCGCGGCCGAACCGGCGAGAACGATCCCCGAAGTAACGGCATAGCCAACATAGAACAGAAGCGCGGAGGCGAATACGCACAAAAGGAACGCCGAAACATAGGGGCGAAGCAAAACCCGCGCGGCGATACGGATATCGCTACTTACGGGTTCGCCTGCTGCATTAGCTGTTTTCGGAGCTTTTTGTTCCAAATGAAAATCCGCCTGATTTATTTCGTAATTCTAGAAATAACTAATCAGGCGGAATTTCTCAAATCGTTGAGGTATTACGGATTCGTCGCGAAGGGTGATTCGGGTGCCGGTTCGACGATTTCTTTCGCGCGTTCCGGATCGATCTCCGCGAGCTTCTCCTTGGCGCTGCGTGCTGTCGCCCCCATAGAAACGGGCTTGCCTTCGGAATCCTTGGCCTCGCTGGCGGTCTTTGCGATCGTGTAATAGAGGTCCGCGGCTTCTTTGGTCTTGCCCTGCTTTACATATAGGCCGGCAAGCTCAAAATTAACGGTTTCCTTGGCGACGATCGGATCATTCATCGCGGCCAATTCTTCATAGTACTTAACGGCTTCATCGGTCTTACCGTCGCCTGCAAGTGCCTGCGCCAGCGCGAACCTGGACAGCTTTCCTACCTCGTCGTTCGATCCGGCCAGTGACTGCAGTTCAGCAATGCCGGCCGGCCGATCCAAGCTTAGCCGATTGACAGCAATAAAGTACTTAGCTTTCTGGGCCGCATCGCCTCCAAATTTATCGGCGACGGCCTGAAACTCCGCTATAGCGGTTTCAGCGCGTTCTTTCTCGGTCTTGAACGATTTGATCGTCGAACCTGCCGGCGCCGGCGACGCGGACACGATAGCCTGCGACGTTTCGATCGCCTTTCCAAGCGCGGTCTGCGCCGTGTCGCTTGAACGGCTCCACCATGTATAGAAAATACCGATCACAATTGCGAGCACCGCGACGGCGCCTATGCCGTACAGGATGCTCTTCCCCTTTCCCTCGAACTTCTGGCCGAAGTCCTCGACCTTTTGCCCGATGTTGTGTTGGAACGTATCCTGATAGGGTTCTTTGTTCTTCGCGTCGGCGACGGGTGCTTCGACGGCGTCAAATCTTCTCTTTTTTCGTGCCATTATTCCAAAAACTGCAATTTATTGAGATTGGTTCGTTGTATAATCGGTAAACCGGTTTTGTCCAAAAGAGTTAATTTAACGTAAAACCGGATTAAGGGCAAATTAAAACGATGGCGAAGTCGTCGTAAGTCGATCATTAGTCACCACCGGAAACAGCTTCAAAAGAAATTCGGGAACTTTTTCGAAACGGCGGTGTCTAATATAAACAGGCAGCTAACGCGGCGGCCGGAAAGTGCGGATTCCATTAGGATTCGGGAGAAAGTGGGGCGAGATGTTCTTCAGCAAGTCAATAGCTTTTGATGAAGAAGACCTTGGGAATGCCGCAGTCGCGGCACAGCCGGCCCATGCTTTTTTGACGGCCGAGAACGAGTTTCTCGAAAGGCTCCGAGCGGGAGAATCCGAAGCTTTTGATCTTTTAATAACCCGTTATTCCAATGACGTCTATTCGCTGCTCTACCGCTTGACGGGTGATGCCGATGAGGCCGGTGATCTGACGCAGGACACATTTTTGAACGCTCTGCGCGCGATCGGAAAATTTCGCGGGGATTCAGAATTGAAAACCTGGCTGTTTCGCATCGCAATCAATGAATCGCGAAACCGATTTCGCTGGTGGAAACGCCGACGTCGCGAAAGCACCGTATCACTGGACGCCCCAGCGGGCGAAAATGAACGTACGCTCCATGATACGATGCCAGGGAACGCGGCTTCGCCGGAAGAGAACATTCTTAATCGCGAACGCGAGGACGCCCTGCTGAAGGCATTGAACGCGCTGCCCGACATTTACAGAGAGGCAGTTGTACTGTGCGATATCGAGAATCAGAGTTATGACGAGATCGCTCGGGAATTGAACGTAGCCGTCGGCACCGTGAAATCACGGATCGCCCGCGGACGCGAAGAGTTGAGGCGAAAGCTAAGTGATTTTTGACAATCGAGCGAATGATCGACTCGCCCCGGTTTTTCTTTGAAGACAGAGATCGGTGCCAAACCAAGGTCGAAGAGAACGATTGGCTCGTTCCCGTTTTTACCGTCCCGACACCATCGGTTATTTGAAATGACCAGCAATGCCGACGGCTCCGGATAGTTATTAAAACGGGATCGAACCGAAGCGTTGTTTCCCGCATTTAGGGGAACAGCCGGGGTCAGTGGGTCATTCGCTCGATTGAATTTACGAGAGCTTTTGAATTGAACATGAACTGCAAGGACATACAACTTGATCTGGCATTATACGCCGATAACGTATTGTCGGAGAACGAGCACGCCTTGCTCAGCGAACATCTTGACCGCTGTCCGCTGTGCCGTGGTACCCTCGCGGAATTTCGCGAGATCCGCGTGCAAATGGGCGCGGTTTCGCGGCCCGCGATGTCGGCGGCTGCGCTTTCAAATTTGCGGTCGGCGGTTGCGGTGCGCACTCAACCCAGGGACCCGGCCTCGATCCTCCGGCCTCTTTTCCAGCCCAGGTCTTGGCGACAGATGTGGCTTATGCCATACAGCATGGGGGCTGCGGCGACTTTTGTCATCGGAATCGGATTTTTATGGGCTTTGACGCTTTCCGCGAACCGAAGCCTCAATGACACGTTCGCAGGCGGCAGCCGTTCCTCCCGCTCGACGATCATGGTCGCCGAGGCAAGTTCTTCGAAAGGAACGCCAAGCGCGGCCGAGTATGCTCGAGCGCGGCAGGCCGTCGCCGACGAATCGCCGAGCCTGAACCCGCAAGGTGCACTCGTTCTGCTGTCGGAATCGCTTGTCGGCCGCGAGGTTGGCGACGACGAGGTCGTAGTGGTGGCCGACGTATATCAAAACGGAAAGGCCGAGATCGCCCAGGTCGTCGAGCCGTCGCATAACCGGTTCGCCGTAAACGAGTTGGAACAAGCGTTGAATTCGGAATCGGGACAAGAGCCTTTCGTTCCCGCGAGAATGGACGGGCGGGCCGATACGGTACGCGTAGTACTTAAGATCCAGAGTGTGGACGTAAGCATGAGCGAAAACCCGCGAAGACGCCGGACAACCAGGCTTTAACGTAGGCGGGATTTTGAGAAGAAAAAAAGGCTGCCTTCCGTGGCAGCCTTTTTCGTTTGGACTAGAGTTTGTCGATCTCGCTCTTTAGCTTTGCAGCAAGGTTTTGATCTAGGGCAAGCAGCGAATTGTACTGCAGTCCGGCCCCTGCCTTATCGCGTTTCAGAACAAGGATGATCCCCAGATTATATCGGGCCTTTGCAAAACGCGGACTCAGCTCAAGACATTTTGAATAAGCTTCGATAGCCTTTTCACGCTGATTGTCCGCGAAATAAGCATTGCCCAGTAAATAGTAAACGTCCCAAGTGGCGCGACCTACCTGAACTTGAGATTCAAGCCCGACAACTGCCTTTTTATAAGCCTTTGTCGCATCGTCGGTCTTCCCGAGCAGGTCGTAAGCGCGGCCAAGATAAAAGTAAGTCTCACCGTCGTCGGGCTTGAGTTTCAGCGCGCTGTTACACGAGTTCACCGCCATGGCGTACTGCTTCGTCTCGTTGTAAGCCCGACATAGATTCGTGTAGGCCAAATATCCGTTGGGCTCGTAGGTGATCGCGGCCTGTGCAGCCTGGATCGCGTCGACATTGCGATCCGCGAGGCTGTAATACATGCTTATGTCGGTGTACAGCGTTGCGTTCCGGGGAAAGAGCCTTATCGCCTTACGCGAGGTTTCGATCGCGTCAGCAAACTTGTTCTGTCCGCGGTAGATCTCGGCGAGGTTTCGGTACGCGGCAAGCATGTCCGGTTTCGCGCTGAGTGCACGGTTGTACGCGTCCGCCGCCTCTGTCGGCATGGATCTCTTCTGATATGCATCGCCGATCAGAAAGTAAGCCTCACCTAGAAACTGTGTGTGGCGTTTTACCGCCTCATTCGCGGCGGCGAGTTGGCCGTCCACGTTGCCCAGCTTCGATTGTGTTTCGGCGATACGGTAAAAGATATCAGCATTGTTCGGCGTGGCTTCAGCCGCTTTTTGAAACTCGTCAAGAGCGGCCGGGTAGTCACCTTTTCCATAACTGATCTGCGCCAAAAAGCGCGATCTCTCAAGAGAATCGGACTTAGGCGCAAGTTTTATATCTTCAGAGGCTGCATCATAATCGCCGCGGTAGTAATGTGCCTGCCAGCGGACATCGTATACCTCTGGAGCTGGATGTCCTTGTGCCAGCGCAATGTCGAGTTCGGTGATCGCCTGTTCGTATTCTTTCAGGAAATAATGCGCCTTGCCCTTCTGAAAGTGCGCGTATGGATAGTTTGGATTCAGCACGATCGCCTGGGCGTAGAGGTCAATGGCCGCTTTGAAGTTCTTCTGTCCGGCCTGTTTGTCGGCCTGTTCGACCAGCGATTTGGCCTTTCGCACATCTTTCTTTGATTGTGCCGCGGCAGTGCCGGCCAATCCGATTGTCAAGACAAGCAATAAGCTGAACGATGCGAATTTAAGAACGATCTTTGTATTCATTTTATGTCCCCAGGCTATTGCAAGATGACGGTGCGTTCACCGGCCTTCTTGGGCTTCTCCGCGGGTTTCGTTTCGGAAGCTGTCGCCTGTCGACCGGGCGACCTTCGAGGAGCGGCCTGCGGCTGTGCCGGCCGCGAGCTGTCGGTCGAAGGCGTCGATCCGGAAACCTGCTCAGAGGGCAATTCGGTGTTCGAATTCTCCAATCCACTTGACGTCACATCCGAGGGCGAGGGCGCAGTTTCGGCCAGCACCTCGACCGTCGGTTCCGGCGTCGCCGGATACGCGATACTGGGCTCAGGCGAGGCACTCGGTTCAGGCGAGGCACTCGGTTCAGGCGCCGAAGCCGCATAATAATTCGAATAAACGAACCAACCCGCACCGGCTGCAATAATGACAAGGATAAAGGCCGCGAATAACCCGCCGACGACGATCGCCGTTTTGGAGGAAGATCTGCCCTTTGCGGCCGCAGCAACTGCCACAGGCGGAGCAGAAGGCCGCTCGATGGCAACTTTGGCACGATCCGTCGATGGTGTATATGTGGCAAAAGAATCGCCGTCGGCCTGGATATTTGCCGCGGTATGGAAATCCGGAGTCGGAGGCGGCGGCAGGGCTTCTTCGGCAGCCCCGCCGTTCTCGAAATTAATGACCGGGATCGTGGCGTCCGGGGCAAAACCCGAAACGGCATCGCTTAAGTCGGCGGAATCAACATCTGCCGGCGAATCGGAGATCTCCTGCTTGTCGACTTCAGGATCGAAAAGTCCGGCGCCGCCGAGGAATACTTCTGTCTTAACGGCGGATTGAGGCAGAGGCGATCCTTCTTCTGCAACCTGCCCCGCCGGCACGGACGTTCCCGAAGTGACCTGCGAAGTGACACGCGTCGGCATTTCCGAATCGTCCGTGACCGAATTAAAATCGGCAAGGTCGTCGTCGACAGCCGCGGAACCGTTTATCGCTGCTTGCGACTCGTCGACACTGAAGGCGACGGTCTGCGCGCCCATAGCGTCCTGCATGTTTGTGAAGGCGCGCCGGAGGGCCTTTTGCATATCAACGGCCTTAGCAAACCTCTTGTCCTGACTGATCTCCATTCCCTTCAGGATCACATCGGAGACCACCTTAGGCACTTCAGGATTTATCTCTGTCATAGGCCTGATCGGATCAGGCATCTCATTCAGCAGCGCGTCGGCACGAGTCAGGGCGTCGGCGGGCACCTCGTTCGTCATCAACTGGTAAAGCGTAGCCGAGAGAGCGTAAAGATCGCTCTTCGGACTCGTACCGGTCCCGCGGATCTGCTCCATCGGAGCGTAATGCGGGGTATATCCCACTACGCTGCCGGATGATTTGGCCGCACTTGTAAGCAGCGTCTGTCCGGTCGAATTCTTAGAAAGCCCGAAGTCCAGAAGGACGATATGATTTTCGTCCGTTAGTTTAAGATTCTGCGGTTTAATATCCCGATGGAGAATGGGCGGCTCGTGCGAGTGCAGGTACGAAAGCGCGTCTAGCAATTGGTCAGCCCAAAATAGGACCCAGCTAACGGGAAACGGCCTCTGCGCGGCTTCGAGTCTTTTCGAAAGGTCGTCGCCCGCGATGTGTTCCATGACAAGGTATTGTTCGCCGTTTTCGGAAAAGTGGTCGCTGACCTTCGGCAGTACCGGATGGCGCAGCCGAGCGAGGGTCTTCGCCTCACGTTCAAATGCGACGCCGAGCATCTCGTCATCGGTGAACATCGTCCGTTTTAAGGCAACGGCGCTGCCAAGCCGCTGATCAACGGCAAGGTAAACTTCGCCCATTCCCCCTTTGCCAATAAGTTGGACGATCAGGTACCGATTTTGAATTAAAGTATTCGGGGTCAGTGACTTCATCTTAAATTTCCGTACTGCGGGTGACAAAATTCGTCTTCATTCAATTTTCCATCAATTGCGACGAAACATCAATGATTCACAGTGCTGTTAAACACACACGGCGTTGGATTCGTTTAGTTGCGTTCGGATGTAGATTCCGCTTCGCTCATCACCGGCATTCCCTGATGCTGCCAACAACGGACGCTGCCTTTTACCCGCCGTGAACAAGGAGTACCTTTTTTTGTTGCCGCACCGCAGTAGAATACCTGTTCAGCGGGCTGAACATTTGCTTTCTCAACAATTTTCCGTGCCGGCTGAACGTTTGTCGGTAAATTAGAAACTTCCCCGTTAAGGTTGTTTTGTGATTTAGTTACGGGGGCATTCGTTGCCTGTAGATTTGGCCCGGCGACACGATCCGGATTTGCTTGCCGGCCGGCGAGTTTGCGTTCCGGAACGAACTGCCTAGACGTTTGAGCGCTCTGCAGATGGCTTCCCAGTCCAAAGATCCCGATCAACAGCCCGACCGCTACGATAGCCCGCGGAGCATAATCCAACAGCTTATGTTCCGTCTCGCAAAGCTGACAGAAACGGCGGCTGGTAAAGATCTTCCACTCTACACGTTCGATCTTTTCGCCGCAGTCACAGCAGAATTTTGGTTGATACAGCATCTCAACTTCTGAAATCGAACAGGTTCAACGGTTTGTGCTTCGGATAAACTCAATATAAGGCTCAGCAATCTTAACAGGGTATTATAAACTATAATCAATACATTGTTAAGGGAATTTTCCCTTGTTTCGTGATGCAACCGGGCGCGGTTTCCGGGCGTCTGAAATGATGTTCATATATATGCGCAATATTCGTCTGCTGCCACTATTTCTAATCTTTTTAGCACTTTCAGGTCAATTAGCCGCACAGGTGGATGACCCGGTCACCGTCGATTCGTCGCTCGTGCGGCTGAATGTCGGCGTTGTGGACCAGCGCGGCCGGCCGATCACGAGCCTGGGCAAAGAGAGCTTCTCCATTTTTGAAGACGGTGTTAAACAAGACATCTTGCGGTTCGAGCCTTCGGCGTCGCCGTTCAGCGTCGTGATGATCCTGGACATGAGCGGTTCGACACTCGGGTTTCGGCAGGTCATACGGCAGTCGGCTTCGCGGTTCATTGACGCCTTGGCGCCGGACGATCGGGTGGCCGTGATCGAATTTTACGATAAGGTCAACCTGCTCAATGATTTCACGACGAATCGGCGTACGATCGCGAATTCGATCCAGTTGGCTAACGGTCGCGGTAAAACGCAGTTGTACAAAGCTTTAGAGCTTGGGCTCGACAAACTTTCCAACGAGGGCAGACGGCGGAAGGCGATCATTGTTTTGACGGACGGGGTGGACACGGCCGTGCGGGACAGCGACCGCGACCAGCTCGAGCGGCTGACGGACGAGGAGGTCCAGACGGCCCTGAAGCCCGAAACAAGCGATGCCCTGAACCGCGTGCTTGCCAAGTCCGACCGTCAGGGCGTGACAATATATCCGCTGGCGCTTCCGACGGGTGACCCGGCGAAGCTGGCCGATCCGACGCCGCGCCAGGTCGCGATGTTCAAGGCGGCGCGCGAGCGGCTGCAGATAGTGGCAAACCGGACCGGCGGGACACTAAGCACGATAAACCGCCTCGAAGAGATGGGTTTGCTGTACGCAAAGGTCGCTGCTGACCTTCGTACCCTTTATACCATTGAATACCAACCTTCCCGTGATACCCGCGACGGCAAGTGGCGCGAGATCAAGTTGGAGGTGGACGACCCGTCGCTGGTTTCGCGGACGAAGCCGGGATATTACGCCAGATAGCGTCCGTTTTGCCGCGTGGGGCTTGACATGTCGCGCGCGGCTTTGTAGTCTATTCATTCGCTTTTTGCACCCGTAGCTCAGCTGGATAGAGTGCTTGACTACGAATCAAGAGGTCGCATGTTCGAATCATGCCGGGTGTACCATATAACTCAAGTTAATACAATAACTTACGCAAACAGAAAGACGGGCCTTTTGACCCGTCTTTTTTATTCCCACCCGGATTCCCACCCGGAAAGTAAGGAAATTTCAAGCCCGGGCCGCGTTCGCCGACGCCGGGCCTGATCGTTTACTTGTTCCGTTCCCGATCGCGTGCGACCGCCGTCATGATCTCTTTGCGGACCATGAATGCCGTCTGCTTTTGCTGCTCGGGTGTGCCGCCGGTCACATTGATAACGAACTGGCTGCTGTAGCTTTGATTGTTATACGTCGCACCGCCGCCCATTCCCGCCATTGCACCGCCGAAGCCTGCCGCAAATCCGCCCGAAGCTCCCGCCATTGACGGTGAGCCGAAGCCGGACATCGCAGATGTTAGTCCTGCCGTGGCCGAGGAAAGGCCGGACGTGATTGAGCGCATGCCGCTGCCGAATGATGTCATTACGCCGCCCGCCCCGCTCATATCGGCGGATAATTCGCCGCCTCCAATGCCGCCGGCCATTTTGCCGATCGCTGCCATGATCGCTTTTATGATCATTAAGCGGACCACTTCTGCCAGGATTTGCTGCACCATTTGAGCGAAGCCCCGGGCCAATGATTTAAAGAAGCCTTTGACAGTACCGTCCCACGAATTGACCGCGTTTGCGAACACGTCGCCGATACGGTAGATCGAATCAATGAGATTTACGCCGATAGCTTCTTTAACGGACGGCAAAGACTTTTGGAATGCGGCAAGCCTCTCGCGCATCGTTGCCCAGAAGTTTTCCCACGGCTCCAACGGCGGCGGTGCGATCTGATTCTGCCATGCTTCATCGGATCGACGCTGCCCTTCCTCGTTCCCGATGCCCGGAGCGTTAGGATCGAATGCTGCCCGGCCGCTTCCAAGCCCTTCGCGTGCTTTATCAAGATCGCGAATGGATGCCGCCGCCTTCAGGACAAAGCCCGCAAAGCGTTCGAACTGCGATCCCATAGACTTCAGGTATTCCTGCATCGCAGGTCCCGCCAAGGCCTCATAGACACGCTCGACCTCTGTCGGCTCCGGCAGAACAAGCTCACGCACCAATTCCTGGTACTTCTCAAGACCGTCCGCCATCAGCTTCTGATGATCGATCTCTTTGGCCGCTAGAATGATGCGTTCCTTTACGGCCGCATTGAGCTTCGAATATTTCCCGGCAGTCAGTTCAAGCAGTATCTCCTGCTGTTTGGTCGTAACGTTCAGCGATGCCAATTCTTTTGTAAGGCCGGACAGCAGCTGTACGCCCGCGGCGTCGGCCTTTGTTAGCGATTTAAGTCCGGAAACATCGACAAGCGATGCCATTGCAGACTGTGCCGACGCCTTGAGTGCGTTGATACCGTCAACGAAGCCCTGAACCACGTCTTTACCGATCGCATAAAAGACCTTTGACGGCGAATGTTCTTCAAGCCCCGCCATCGCCTTTGCAATAGGTTTGTCGGCGATCACGTTCTGCACCACGGCCCAAGCCTTCGAAGCAAGCGACTGGACGCCATCAATAAAGCCCTTTACGAGATTCACGCCGATCTTGACGCCCGAGATCTGCACCTGCAAGGCGATACGGCCAAGCGAAGATCCGACGTCAGCGCCCCACTGGTTAAACTTCACTAAAGCTTGTCCGAGACGTTCGCCGATGTTGTGAGCAAATTCCGTGACCGGCTTATTGATGCGCTGCAGCCCGTCAAGAAAGCCGTTCGCGAAAAGCGGCGTCTGCATACCCGCAGATTCCATGAACACTTTAGCGAACGACTGCCCCATGCCGGACGCGAAGGGAATAATGTCGTTGGCCGCAAGACCTGAATTAAATTCCTGTTTTATGGAATCCAGTATCTTTGGAGCCCCTTCCTTTATTCCTTCAGCCATCATAAGGCCGACACGCTGCCCGAGCCGTTTGCTGGCGGCGTCCCAGTCCGGACGTTCCTTTTCAAGCTCAGCGGTTATATCCTCGAGCGACGGAAGCACCGCATCCAGGATCGCTTTGCCGATCGGTTCGGACGCCTTTTCGACGGCATCCCGGAAATTCTCGAAAGCCGTTTGAGCGCCCCCCGTCGCCTTCGGCAGTTTTTCGAATTGCTCCACGACCTTTTCAATGAACTTGCCGGCGTCGACGCCCATCTTCGCGATCTTTTCCGTGTCCGCCGTGCCGAACGCTCCCTGCATCGCAACTCGGATCTGCGGCAACCGTTCCGCAAGCTGATTGATCTCCTCGGCCGACACCTTGCCTTTCGACTGTATCTGCGTAAGGGCCGTAATAACGCCGTCCAGTTCCGCTTTCCCTTTTCCGACCGTCGCTAGCGCGTTACCGAACGCGGAAAGCGCACGTTCCGCGGTCTGTGCCGAAAGCCCTGCGGCCTGAAGGTTGATCGATCCCTGAATAGCTTCTTTGAACCCGAGGCCCGGAGCTTTAGCGACTTCTTTCAATCGCTGAAATTGCTTGTTTGCTTCATCGGCTGATCCTGCCACGGCCGTTAGCCCGCGTCGCAGCGAATCGAAGTCCGCCGCCGTCTTTACCGCGAAGGTCCCGAAAGCGGCCGCCGCGAATGAACCGTACTTGGCAACCGTCATAAGCTCGGAAGCGACACGCTGCAGGCGGCCCGGCATATCATCAAGACGCGCCTTAGAATTTTTTAACCGGTCGTTCAGCCGTTCCGTTGCTTTATCGACGTTCACAAGGGCCGCCCGCATCTGCTTTGAAGTTGCGTCGCCGCGCCTGAACGCCTCCGACGTCGCCTGAAGCCGCTGCCTTGCCCTGCCTAGCGATTCATTCAATGCTTCATAGCTTCGGGACGTGACCGCCGTTGTTTTGCCCAAGCCCATGGCCCGCCGTTCCTGGTCCGTGATCGCACGTTCCGTTGATTTAAGCCGGCGTTCGGCGTCACGCAGGCTGTTTTGAAAACTGTTTGTATCGGCCTTCAGTTCGCCGAATAGCGTAAACGCATTCATAAGGAAACTCCTGTCTGATCGTTCCTTTTGATTAGCGGCGGCGGCAAGAAAGCGGTGTAGCGATCAAACCGCCGCCGGAAGGTGCATGTCGCTGAATCAGCTGACGCATGACGGGTCGTTATATAACGTCCCGCCCGCATGAGCAAGGGCCGAACGCTCCGCCGTGTCCAGCCGGTCCCACGTCCCGCGGCTAATGTTCAGTTTTACACTTGCGCCGTTCAGGCTCCGCAGTGCCGAACGTTCAGCCTCGAATCTGATAGCGGCAAACTCATTCGGCGTCATCGCGTTCTGCGGATTTGCCGAAGCATAAACGTCATACGTGATAGACCCGCCGGCGAGCGTTCGCGATTTTATTACCTCAACCAGCTGCGAGCGTCTTTCTTCCGGTGACGTCTGCGGCGTTGGGCTGTCCTTCGCGAGATATTCAGCGATCTCGGCCGCGATCGGGCTGGTCCGGGCATCGATGCCGTTCCTCTGAAAATACTCGGCAACCGCTGCCGATATTATGTGCTTGATTGGTTCACTCATGATCCCCTCCCTCGACCGGCAGACCGTCCGCCCGTCGCTGCTGGTTCACACTAGCCTTTGCGACCACGTCGCTGATGTGGTTCGCTAAGGTGGTTTTCCAATCGAAATAGTGCCGGAGCGTTTGCCCGTCGATCACGATCCCGCCATCCGCGTCCCGGCCAATGCCGGCCGGAAATTCAGGGTACAGCGACATTAAACTGCTTCCGCGCTCATAAAACTTTGCGATGCTTTCCCGGCGCTCGCTTACCTGTGCTTCGAACGTCAAGATAAGGTTTCCGATCTCGGATAGCGTTCGTTCGATCGGTGACGCTTCGGCGTAAGCTGAAATGTCGCTTTTGAGCTCACGGTGTAACTTCTCGAACTCAGCTTTACGGCGCTCGCGAAGCTCACTCGCCTCGCGCTGTTCCTGCAGTTCCGCGATCCGCCGAGCGGCATCCTCTGCCGCCTGTGCCGCGGCCATTTCCGCCGGTGTGACCATCCCGCCCTGAAGTACCTTTTCTTCAAGTTCTCTTACCGTTAAATTGTTTGCCATTTTCTTTGTTTTCTCCTGTTATTCGTGGGAATTTAGGTGGGAATGCCCATTTTCCCGATATTGTATCGACCTTAGCCCTTTTGTTTAAGCCTTTTTGCGACTTCCGCGAAAGGTCTGCCCACTTGATTACTAATCAAAGTACCTATCTGCAGCGGCCTGTTTTCGCCCGTTTCGGATACTATCTTTTTGATCTCGTGCGGGTATTTTTTCGCAAGCACGCGCAGCTGTTCGATCTCCCGGCTGCGTTCGTCGGCTCCGTGCCGTTTCACGTCTTTCATAGGACCTCCTCGGCGTGCCGCCGTGCCTTTTGCTCCGCCCGGTCAATATCGATCGCCGGTGCTATGCCGTCCGTTCGCCGCTTAGTGCGGTTCCATGCGAATTGATCGCCTGCCAGGGCATCCGAAAGCGTGAATTCCCGCCCCGCATCGCTTAACTGCCGCAGTTCTTCGACCATGGCCGAAACCTCCACCCGAAGGCCTTTTTCCCGCGCGATCTCGGCAAGGCGCATCCATGCCGCGAAGCTCGCCGAATTCGGGTATAGCCGCGTATGTTCCGGGGCTTTGTACCGTTCCAGCGTGTCGACGTTCAATGCCGCGGCCGAACCGCAGGAAATGTAATTCGCATGGTCTATCTGCAGCATCGAAGCAAGCACGGCATCCGGCTCGTGTTCGGCGAACGACGCCGGAGCGTTCGGCTCGGCCGCGAATCTGTGATCGCCGAATACGCACCGCTGCGCTTCGAATTCCACTGGCAGTTTGCCCGCCCGCTTTAGTTCGGTATGTATCCAGCCGGTCGTGCCGACAATGCGGCCCGTGCGTTCGTTAAAACCGATCGTTCGGCCGGTGTATATGCGGCCTTCGCGGTCAACTTGCCAGAATATCGCCCGTCCGCCCGATGCCGTCCCGATAAAGTACCGCTCGAGCGCGAGCTCAAACATGTCCTGCTCGCGTTCGAAAAGGTGAGCGAGAAAGCGAACAAAGGTATTACTCTTATAATCCCTAATCGAATCTATCAGGGATTGTTTCTCAATATATTCCCCCCATCTCCAATCGTCCCTCCATAACTTCCGCCAAACGTCCTCATTTAGCGTGTTGTCGAATCGTTTCGACGTTCCCTCCGGCGGCGGGAATGCTACTAAGCTCCCGTCATCGTTAATAAGCGTTCCGTGACGTCCGCAGTTGTAGCAGTGTATCCGCGTTATTGTGTCGCGCGGCTCGTATCCTCTTGGCGGATCCTCCCGGAAGAAATGCACCGACGATTCAGGATGCCCGCATTTAAGGTCCAACAGTTCATCAAACGAAAGCGCCGCAAATTCACTAGCTGAAAGTCCAAATTCACTAGCTGAAAGTCCGTAAATGTTCGGCTCCGTGACGGCCGGCCTCTTCGATTCTAGTTTCTTTATCCGGTTCAATAAGCTCATTACCGATCCTCGCCTTAGACGTATTCGATCACTACCACCGTCGAATAAAGCGGCCGTCCGCAGATACCGCAATGCTTATCCGTTTCGTTCCGCGGATTCTCCTGAAGCATGTTTTCGCTATGCTCCAACTCCTTATACACGACGCCGATGCCGTTGCGCCCTTCGCAGACGCAATGCGTCGGTTTTGCCTCTTTCGTTATTTCAAGCCGTCTTACCCGGTTCAACATGCTCATTAGATCAACTCCACTTTGTAAACTATCTCGCCCGAATACCGCTTGCCGCATCGTGTGCATTTGTCCGCCTGCGGTCGCGGCCCCGGCTCCGCGCCTTCCGATTCACCAATGATCATTGGTGGAAGCTGCGGGCCTTCCGTGCATCTGCATTCCGTGCCGGTCGCCGTTTCCAGCCGCTTAAGCCTGTTGATTGCGTTCATTCTCTAATGCCTCCAATCTCATCAAAATATCGTCAAGTTCGATCCGCTTGCCTGCGTTTTCCAGCAAGATCTGCGCCGATCGCGTCTCTACGGCGGGTGTTTTGCAGTCCATATTTCGCTGCAGGACGTATATTGCACGTTCGGACGCCTTCAGGATGCGGCCCGATGCCGCGTCATAGAGCGCCCTGCTTCTCGCCCTGAATTCGCCAAGGAATTCGGGATCGCGAAGATAGCGGTAAAGCGTCGTTTCGCTAAGGCCGCATTGCTCTGCCGCATCGCGGACAGTGTTCGTCGCGATAAGTGCTTCTATTGCTTTATCTTGGTTCGTTCTTCTTGCCATTGTGTACTTCCACCCTAAACCGTTTTCTAAACCGCTTCCGGGCTGTTTTCAGCCGTGCGGGTTACTCGCATCCCGCCGGGCAGTAGTATCCGGCGCGGTTCGATTTAAGTTCCGCTTTGCATTTCCGGCAAAGGTCCATTTCGCCCGGCTCAACGCTCGCATTTTGCGAATTAAGCGAATTTAGGTGCTCGACCTCGGTACTTATTTCGCTAATTTCGCTTATTCCCTGCCCCGCGTGAATCTCACGCATCCGGTAGATCGTTCGCGGCGCACCCGCCGTCGCCTCGCGTACAGACTCGATCCGGTCTAATTCTTCCAGCCGCCTTAATGCCGCATTTAGTTCGTCTGCCTTGCTGTGCCGTCCGAGAAGCCCGCTTATCTCCGTTTTGGTAAGCCCGGCGGCGTTATCCTCAAGAAAAGTAAGGATAGCGTCGGCCGTTTTGTCGCCAAGTGATGATCCGAAGATGTGCCGAACGCTATCTTCGACGTATGACCATAAGGAAAGGGCCGCCCTCATGTGTTCGATACGGATCTCATTCGACATATCTAAAAGAGCGTAGATAAGGGCAAGGCGCATGACCTGTGCTGTCGATCGTGAAGTTATTGAACCGGCAAGCCCGCCGATCCCGTCCGACAAGGGTTTATATACCCGCTGCCATAGATCATCGGCCGCCGCGTCGCGCTTTAGTTCGCCGACACACTTAGAGTGTTCCGCGGCCCTGCGAAGCCTGTTTACGGCGTCGTTCAGGTCCGCAGGCTGAAGATTGCCGCCGGACGGCAGATATTTAGAGCGTTCCGTGAGTACCCAGAGAAAGCGATTAGCAAAGCCGTTCGCCATGTCCGTATCGTTCAGCGTTCGCAGTAGCTCAAAATCCGTAATATGCCCGATCATCGAAACATGGCAATCACTTGCTTTTACGGCAGACTTCGTCATCACGCCTAGCCGCTCACTGTCCCACGCTTCGCGAACGACCATCGATATAGTGCTTCCTTCGCGGCTGGAAACCTTTAAGACCCGAGCGAATTCGGGCTCAACGACCATAGCCCGCTTTTCCTTCGCCCCGCCGTCCACCATTTCGTCCTGGTATTCAACGATTCGCCCTTTCTCTCTGATTGGCGTCGCCTTATACTGCGGGTCGCGAACGTGATGGATCAGCCCTTCACCGCTGCTTAGTCCGCTTACGGTCGTATCCCGAAAACTGTCATCAACACGGGCCGCCAGTGAAGCGATCTCGCTCCATGACGTGCCTTTGCGGGCAACCGACGACGCTCCGACAAGGACCGCGAATAGGCGGGTATGATGGTAAGTGCTGCCGATCTTGAAATAGGCGGATCTGCCGATGAGATTGCCAAATACTACGAGCAGCTGGATGAGTAAGGCCGCTTCCGATGCTTCCGTATGCGGTGCGATGATTCGCACGGCATCCCCCGCAACGCCGTACAGTGCCGCCGGTGAAAGTCTTGGCTTACGCCTTTCTGGTTTTTTGTTAGGGTCGGGATTAAGCGAATTAAGCGAATTAAGCCTCTGTCCGTCATACCCGTCCAGTTCGACTGCGATCTGCGCTTCGAGAGCGCTGGTTCCTAGCATGCCCCGCCCCCCTGCAACGCCCGATACCGCTCCGCCAGGTTCTCGGCAAGCTCGGGCCGGACGTCGAAAAGCCGCGAAACAAACTCAGGATCGTCAAACGCACCCTTCGAACCGTCCATGCCCCGCCCGTTCCATCGGCGGACGAAATTCCGTGCGAGCTTTAACGCCGAGTCCTCGCCGACACCAAAAGCCCGCGAAATGACTTCAGCGGATCGCTTGGCCGCGTCTTCCGCTTCGCGGGCTTTCCGCGTCTCGACCATCGACCGGGCTTCGCTATCGGAAAGGCCGTATCGGCCGGATAGTATCCGCTGCTCATGCCAATCAGCTGATAGTGGCCGCGCGAGCGTCTTGATCTTGCGAAATCTCGGCGTGTCCGGCGTGTCGAAAAAGAGGTCTAGGATCGATAGGCCAAGGGCGTCCACGATCGCCCGCGTGTCGCAGCCGGCAAAGCAGTGGAGAAGGATCTTATCCGGCAGGATCTTAAAAGAAAGGCTTGCATGGCCGTCCTCATGAGCCGGGCACAACGCCGAGCCTCGACCGTTTCCGTGGAAACGGGCCTTACTCAGCAGCGAGATAACTTCATCGGCCCGGGAATGACGGCCGGCGCGTTTTGGTGTTGCGGAACGCTCCGCACTGTGCGATAATTTGTCCATAAAGCGTCTCAAAATCAGCCGTCTGCTTGCCCGCAGCGGCTTTTTCTTTTAGTTGACTCGGCATAGTTCCAGCAGAGCCTCCAGGTCTTCCGGTGCGTAACGGATCTGGCCGCCAATTCGGCGATAGGTAAGCCGCCCGCGTCGTCGTTCGCGCCACAAAGTTATTGGCGAGACGCCTAAATATTCCGCTGCCTCGGCGTTGTTCATCAGCCCGCGGCGTGTCGGATTTTCGGTCGTTTGGGTTTCAATTGGTGTTGTGTTGATCATAATTTTTAAAAAGAAAAAACGCTCACCAGGCTTAACCTGATGAGCGCTTCCCCTCACGGGTGTTCACTCAGAATCGTTATATTACCTGGATCGGATTATTGACATGCACACCTGCCCTACGGTTTCAGGGTTGCGACCGCGAATCCAATCCAATCTAAAATCAAGCCTATTGTACGAAAGACGCGGCCCTTACGCAAGCAAAAAGTTTGCAGCTTGCGACTTTTTTTTTCAAAGCCTATCCCGCCGTAAAATCAGAGATTTGACCGGAGATAAACGCATGCATTGCCAATGGTAAGGGCCGGAAGCCCGGCCCGTATTTCAATCTGCTATCCCGCGAACTGGTCCTCGAGCTCGGCCGTCCCGCTCATGAACGATTCGTGTACGAGCCTATTCAAATGCGTTTCCTCGTTGATCTCGCGAATGATCGGATAGAGCCTAAGCATGCGTTCCGTGGTCGCTATACGCCCTTCATGGAACGCTTTTCGAAGCTCGCTGCTGTAATACTCCCAAATCAGCTTTTGTGCGTCCTTATTGGGATCCATGACGCATTGCAAAAGCCGTTCGGCGAATTCCTCGGCCGATAGGCCATCATAAGCGGCCGGTGCGATCGCCGGCGTTTCCTGCTGCTTCCCCCGGCCTTTTGCCGGGAAAGGGATCACGTTGTTTTTGGGCTGTGCTATATTCACTGATGGATACTCCTTTTAGTGGTTTAGTGTCCGTGGAGAGGCTTTCCGGCTGCACGCTTTGGAAAGCCTTTCCTGCTTAGTTCGATGCCCTGTCAAGCACCGATTCGCCAAGGCGAAGAAACGCGGCGCTCGGGACGTGAGCGAATTCGACCCACTTTTGACCGTTGTCGTCCAAGATCTCGGCCGCGTAGCCGTGATAGCGCGTCGGATGCACCGTGACCGGCCCGAACTGCGTTTCAACAACGCCCGTACCGCCCGCCGTAACCAGGTTATCAAGCCTTCGTAGTACGTTTACTTCCTGTAAATTCATTCTGATCGTTCCTCCAAGAAATAGTAGGTTAGTTGCTTAACCTGTGAATACTATACTACGTCCCGATACTATATGTCAATAGCTCGTATGATATTTCTTGACAGTATATTTGTGCGTGGTAATATCGTGTTATGATTACGGAAGTGATAACGGTAAATCTTGAAACATTGTTGGCAGATCGCGAGATGACGCTATACCGTCTCTCAAAGGATACGGGCATTTCTTATAACGCCCTGCATAAGCTCGCCCGAGGCAAGGCAAAGCAGATCTCGTTTGATGTGCTGGATAAGATTTGCGAGGGATTAAGCTGTACTACCGGCGATCTGTTCGAATACATCCCCGGCCAGAAGGACAAAGGCCAACGAACTAAGCAATAACGGGCGCAATACGCCCTTTACCGATCCCGTCAATTAACAAGATCGCTTTCAAGCGGGACCGCCGACAGTTCCGGCGTCGAATGGTATGCGTTCATACGCTCATTCAGTTCCGCCAGGGCCGACACGTCCGGTTTGACGTAGTATTGTTTCGTAGTCTGAAGCTGCGAATGGCCGGCGAAACTTCCCGCAAAATCCAGCGGCGTTCCCTGCTGCACCCATCGCGTTATGGCCGTTCGCCTTAGATCGTGAAAGCGAAGGTCCTTAATGCCCGCTAATCGCTTCGCCGTCGCGAACGAACGCTTTATATCGACAAACGGAAAAGGCCGCTCCGTGCCGCGGTTTTGACGCAAGGCGAGCAGTTCGGACGCCGCACGGTCCGACAGCGGCGCGAGCCGTTCGCGTTCGGTCTTGGTATGCGTCCCGAGGATGCGGACGCGCTTATTCTCAAAATCAATATCCTGCCATCGCAGCTTCAGGATCTCGCCGCGCCGCATGCCGGAATCAAGAGCAAGTATGATCATCGCCCGCAAATGGTCGTTGTCGGTCCTGAAATGTGCCGTTACTTCGCGTTTCTCGCCGTTCCATTCCCGCGTGTAGGACGTTTCCCATTCGCCGCTGCAGGCCGCCAGTAGCCTTGTTTCCTCGGCCCGGCTCAATGTCCTGTCTCGGGCCGTCTCGAAGCCCTTGTCGATCGCGTTCGATTTATAGAACACGTCCCGGAGTGTCCAGCCTTTGGCGAATGCGTGCTTTAGCATCTTCCGCAGTATCGACAGTTCCCGGTTCACGGTCGCGCGTTTGATCACGCGCGGTTTACCGCCCGGCTTTTTAGGCGGCCGCGGGGTTACCCGGGGAA
>JAEZIT010000002.1 GCA_023436495.1 Acidobacteriota bacterium | reverse complement strand
GCTGTATGGGTTCGGCGTATAGGCTCGGTTTCGACCGCAGAACGGAGAGTGTTTCATCCAGAACGACAGCGGCCCCCGGCGTTTCCGCGACACGTTTAGCGGCCGGAGCGGCATTCCGGTTCGTCGGAACGGGGCGCCGTTTTTGAGCATCGGCAAAATTATGGAACGCGAGAAAGAGCAGCAGCAAAAGTGCGGCACGCGGGAGATTCAACTTCATTATCGGTGGTCAGGAGCCAATTTTGGCACGGTTTATTTTGTTCTGCATCCCGGCATGATGGAAATGGCAGATCGCTATCGCGAGAGCGTCGGCGGCGTCGTGCGGCTGCGGGACGGTTTTCATCTTCAGCAGCAGCCGGACCATTTCCTGGACCTGGTGCTTTTCGGCGGCGCCGTATCCGACGACGGTCTGTTTGATCAGCCGCGGCGCGTATTGGGCGATCTCGAGCCCGCGCTGTTCCGCCAGCAGCAGCATCGTCCCGCGGACCTGCCCGAGCTTTAACGCGACGCCGACGTTCACGGCGTAAAATGTATCCTCGATCGACAAGACGTCCGGCGCGAAAGTATCAACGATGTCGGCCACGCCATTGTAAATGTTCAAAAGCCGTTTCGAGAACGCATCGCGGGGATTTGAACGCACAACACCGAATTCGACGAGCGAATATTTCAGGCCTGAACCTTCGACAACGCCCCAGCCGAGGGTCTCGCTTCCGGGATCGATTCCTAATACACGCATTTGCAACAATTACCGGGTAAACCGTCGGGGACGGGGAGATCATGCCGGGCCCGCAGCGGTTTCGGCCGGCCGAAAACATTCCAAAGATTACTCATAGCGGTCACGGAATGCAAGCCGCTTTTCCATTTCCGGCAATGATTTGGCAAAATAGAAGTTCGCGCATTCGTGCAGCGCATTTCTATCCAATGAATGTCGAACAAAGGGAAATAGGGCAGATGGATTCGGTGAAGGTATTGATGGCGCAGGCGATCGATTACGCCGGATTGTTTCCGCCGTCGCGGCTGTCGATGTCCGAAGCCGTCCTGAATTACGCTACATATAAACATAGTAATTATAATTGGATGCTCGGGCGGTTCGTGCTGGCCGCGGCACAGCTCCCGGATTTTCTCGAAAGTTCGCGCGACATCGTATCGAAAAATTCGAAGAACGGCTGGCGCCTTAGCGCCCTTGCCGGCGAGGATATCTACGACACGGTCCGTCGGATAAACGATTTCAATGCCGAGTACGGGCCGGGGATCCTGGTCGATTCGCTGGAGGTCAAGGCGAACACTGTCTCAAAGATCGAGAACACGGTAGGTGTATTGCCGGAAGGCCTCACGGCTTATTTCGAAATATCGCTCGGGCCGAATTTTCACGAACTCGTTTCGACGCTGGCGCTTCGCGGGCAGCGTGCCAAGATCAGGACCGGCGGCATCACACCCGACGCGTTCCCGCGTTCTGCGGATATTATCCGATTTGTGCGGACCTGCATGGCCGCGAACGTGCCGTTCAAGGCGACTGCCGGCCTGCACCACCCGATTCGCTGCTTCAAGCCGCTGACCTACGAACCGGACGCGCCGACCGGGACAATGCACGGTTTCGTCAACCTGTTCCTGATGACCGCATTTGCACGTGAAAGCTATAAACCGGCACTGCTCGAAGAATTGATGGAAGAAGAGTTCGAAGAAGCGTTCAAATTCGGCGAAAGCGGCGTCACCTGGCGCAGCGATTATGCCCTCAACAACTGGCAGCTAGAACGCGCCCGGAAAATGGGAATAATTTCCTTCGGCTCATGCTCATTCGACGAACCGATCGCCGACCTGCGGGCTTTGGGGCTGCTGTAAGGAAAAGGCAGCACCCGGCCGCTGGTCCGAAAATCTATGACCTACGAAATCAACGAAACCCACGACCCGAACCTGAAAAGCTGGGTCGAATCCGCCAACGACCCAAATACGGATTTTCCGATACAGAATTTGCCGTTTTGTAGTTTCGAATATCCGGAAGGCGACGGAGACCTCGGAATTGGCGTAGCAATTGGGGACAAGATACTGGACTTTTCTGGGTGCGAGGAAGCCGGACTGATTGAAGATGAAGATTTGGCTCAATGCGTCGGAATGACTTTTGGCGACCTAAATGAGCTGTTCATTAACGGAGATATGTCAGTTCAGTCGTCATTGCGGAAGATTGCATCCGACCTCTTGCGAGCGGATTCGAAGAAGGTTGAAAAGGTGGCGGAGTTTCTTCTTTCTCGCAAAGAGCTTCTTTATATTAGCCCCTTCCGAATCGGCGACTACACCGACTTCTACTGCTCTATTTTCCACGCCACGAACGTCGGGTCGATGTTTCGGCCGGACCAGCCGTTGATGCCGAATTATAAGTACGTGCCGATAGGCTATCACGGGCGGGCTTCGTCGATCGTGATCTCGGGGACTGACATCAAGCGGCCGAAGGGGCAGAATCGCAGCGATCAGAACGCGCCGCCGGTGTTCATACCCGCGAAGAATCTCGATTATGAAATGGAGCTCGGCTTTTTTGTCGGGCAGGGCAATGAGCTTGGTCAGCCCATACCGATCAGCGAGGCGGAAAAGCACATCTTCGGGATGTGCCTCGTCAACGATTGGTCGGCCCGCGACATACAGGCGTGGGAATATCAGCCGCTCGGGCCGTTCCTTGCGAAGAACTTCGCTACGACCATCTCGCCGTTCGTTGTCACCATGGAAGCGCTCGCGCCGTTCCGGACCAAGGCCTTCGAACGTCCCGATGGCGACCCCGATCCACTCGAATACCTCCGGGACGAACAGAACCAAAAATTCGGCGGGCTCGACATCAACCTCGAGGTCTATATACAAACCGAAAAAATGCGGAACGAGAATATCGAGCCTTTCCTCGTCTCGCGTTCAAACACGAAAGACCTCTATTGGACCGTCGGCCAGATGCTGACACACCACGCATCGAACGGCTGCAACCTGCAAACCGGCGACCTAATTGCCACGGGTACCGTCAGCGGCAGGAAAAAGGACGAACGGGGATGCCTTCTGGAGCGAACATGGCGGGGTACTGAACCCATCGAGCTGCCGTCGGGCGAACAGCGGCGTTTCCTCGAAGACGGCGACGAGATCATTATGAAAGGCTTCTGCGAACGGGAGGGTTACAGACGTATCGGCTTCGGCGAATGCCGCGGACGCATAATTCCCGCGGACCAATAATTCAAGGCTTGAACATTGATTCTTTTATACTTACAGGCGGCCGCTCCGTGCGAATGGGCACGGATAAGGCCTCGATGACATTCGGAGGGATAAGCCTGGCCGAACGCGCCGCCCGGACCACCGAACAGGCCCTGTCGCCGGACCGAATAAGATTCGTGGCGGCAATTCCGGAGCAGGCGGCACTGCTCTCCGGCCGGCCGTTCATCTTTGATATTTATCAGGGCCGCGGGCCCGTCGGCGGCCTCCACGCGGCCTTAGCCTATTCACGATCGGAATGGACCTTCGTCCTTGCGTGTGATTATCCGCTGATAACGGCGGCATTTCTGGCTCGATTGGCTGAATTTATCAATGACGAACACCATGCGATAATTCCACGACAGAATGACGGGCGCCTCCAGCCGCTTTGCGCGTTCTATCGGACCGGGCCGTGTCTCGAAGTGCTTGAAAATACACTGCTTAGTGGTCGAAGCACGCCGCCGCTTCATCTGCTCGCCGCGGAAATGCTCCCGCGGATCGTCGAACCGGAGGAATTTTCGGACATCCACGGCGGCGACCAATTTATGAACGCAAATACGCCGGCTGATCTCGAAGCTGCGGAAAAAATCGCACGCAAACTTTCGGACCCCGGAGAAATCTAATCCTTTTGCCCTTTAACCGCCGTCGGTTTCGCTTCGGTTGCGGGTGTGGCAAGATATTAATATAAATGGATCTCATACTCGATAAATTCAAGGAAGAGTGCGGTATTTTCGGCATTTACGGTCATTCCGAAGCTTCGACCCTAACGCAGCTGGGTCTGTTCGCTCTTCAGCACCGCGGGCAGGAAGCGTGCGGCATCGTATCCAGCGACGGCACGGACCTGCACCAGTTCCGTTCACAGGGGCTGGTGGCTGATGTGTTGGTCGAAGACGTGCTAAAAAAGCTAAAAGGCACCAGCGCAATTGGACATACACGCTATGCCACCGCCGGTCGGAATACGATCAAAGAAGTCCAGCCATTCTCGGTTACGTGCCAGCACGGCGATATTGCCGTGTGCCATAACGGAAATTTGCCTTTTGCGGAGGCCCGCCGGCGCGAACTTGAAAGGGAAGGCGCGATCTTTTCGTCGACGTCTGATACCGAAACGCTGCTTCACGGTATCGCCCGAACGCCTGCCGCGAACATTACCGAAGCGATCAAAAAGGTCCTGACCTCGACAGAAGGCGCGTTCTCTCTGCTTTTTCTTACGCCGACGTCGCTAATAGCAGTTCGCGACCCGCGCGGGTTTAGGCCGCTCCTGTTGGGCAAACTGCAAGACGCCTGGTGTGTTGCGTCTGAAACCTGTGCCTTCGATCTAATAGATGCTGAATATATCCGCGAGGTCGAGCCCGGCGAGATGTTGGTGATAGACGAGACCGGTGTAAATTCGCTCAGGCCGTTTGAGCCCAAGAAACATGCGGTATGTACATTTGAGCACGTTTATTTTTCGCGGCCGGATTCGATAATCTTTGGCCGGTCGGTCAATGAATCACGGCATAAGATGGGCAAACAACTCGCGGTCGAACAGCCGGTCGACGCGGATTTGATAGTGCCCGTGCCGGATTCCGGCGTCGCGGCGGCGATCGGGTTCGCTAACCAGTCCGGGATCAACTTTCGACAGGCTATCATCAGGAACCACTATGTCGGCAGAACGTTCATTGAGCCAACGCAAACGATCCGTTCATTCGGTGTGAGGCTTAAGCTTAACCCGGTCAAGGATCTGATTCAGGGCCGCCGTGTCGTTCTTGTGGACGATTCGATCGTGCGCGGAACTACATCGAAGAAGCTTGTACAAATGGTGCGCGAAGCGGGCGCCAAGGA